>JABXHZ010000312.1 GCA_013373335.1 Cyclobacteriaceae bacterium
ATGGGCAGGAACATCCGGTAGGGTATGGGCTGCATTCATGGCATATCCGACCATTCGTGCACCGCTTTTCAATCCTAAATAATGGGCGATAGCCCCATAGGAACACACGCGGCCAGATGGGATTTCCCGAACAACTTGGTAGACTAGATCAAAGTAATTTACTTTCTCCTTACTCATTTTTTCAATTCCTGTCTTCAATTATAATTCGAGATAAATAAAGGGAATCGTTCGTATATATTTTCCTTTTTGAACGATTTCTCATGGATTCGAAAAATAACAGCTAATTTTAGGAATAATCAACAGATTAAAATTCATATGACAAGAAATATCATCATCACTGGTGCAGCAGGAAATTTAGGATCAGCAGTGGTAGGAAAATTCAAACGTGAAGGTTATCAGGTGATTGCATTACTTAATCCTGGTATGGATGAGGAAGTTGAGGAAGCGGATGATACCTATGAAGTTGACGTGACAAATGAAGAATCAGTAGCGGAGTTTGTAAGAGAATATCAATTGCAGTATCAGGATGTAGATGCATTGGCTTTGTTGGTTGGGGGATTTGCAACTGGCTCTATTGAAGAAACTTCACAGGAAGATCTTGAAAAAATGATCCAACTGAATTTTTTCAGTGCATTTCACCTGGTAAAAGGATTTCTTCCTGTCATGAAAAAGCAGAATAAAGGAACTTTTCTTTTTGTCGGGGCCAGACCGGCATTGCAACTAGAAGATTCCTCTTGGGCGGTGGCCTATGCCATGAGCAAGGGAATGGTGATGAATTTAGCAGAGATTGTTGCAGGAATGACCAAGGATAGTTCCATTCGGTCGCATGTATTTGTTCCTAGTGTCATTGATACGCCACCGAATAGGGAATCCATGCCCGAATCTGATTTTTCAAAGTGGGTAAGACCGGAAGAAATTGCAGAGGCAATGCATTACGCTGTAAACAATCATGCGCTCAGAAATATGACATTCAAACTATATGGTGAAGTATAAAATGAAAAACTTGACTTTCCTCTTGGGGTTGCTCCCCATGCTATTTTTCTCTGTACAATTAAAGGCTCAGTCCCCTGAGAAAGAAGTGCAGGCAGTAATTGAGCAATTATTCGATGGAATGCGGGCTAAAGACGGGGAAATGGTAGCTTCCGTTTTTTTGGAGGGGGCTCCCATGCAGACGGTTATTTCGGGTGAAAGTGGAAGTAAGGTAGGCAGCAATTCAGTTGCCGATTTCGTGCAGCGGATTTCTACCACTCCCGAAGATGTACAGCTTGACGAGAGAATTTTGGATTATCAAATAAAAATAGATGGGGATATGGCGGCTGTTTGGACTCCTTATGAATTTTATGTCAATGGCAACTTTAGCCATTGTGGAGTGAACTCTTTCCAAATGGTTCGTACTCCGGAGGGTTGGAAAATTGTATACATCATTGATACCCGGCGCAAAGAGGGCTGCTAAAATGGATCTGAATAAAGAAGAGATTTTTCAAAGGGCAGTGTCCTTTTTGAAAGAAAGACTAGCTCAACTCCAAGAAGAGCGTAAGGCTATATCGGAGGGGATTTTAGAGGATGATAAAAGTAGTGCTGGAGATAAATTCGAGACAGGGAGAGAAATGCTTACGCAGGACCTACGACAGGTCGAAGGTCAAATCAAATCCAACGCGGCACTTTTGGAGGAACTTTACCGGATTCAAAGTATTAAAGGAATCGGAGAGAAAGTCCGTGAAGGGAGCATGGTAAAAATCGGAGATGATTATTTCCTTGTTTCTGTAGCATTGGGAAAATTGGTTTTGCCTAATGGAGAGATCTATTTGATAAGTCCTGCATCTCCTTTGGCTCAGCAGATTTTGGGAAAAGGTCATAACGAATCGGTGCTTTTCAAAGGTAAAAATCAACCCTTGGAATTGATCGCTTAAGGTCTTATTTACAAAGCATTTGCTCTTTATTTTGAGGCTCAATGATTTTGAATTATTGAGCCTTATTTTTTAGAAAATTTCATTAGATACGGGTTTTTAATAACAATTTTTAATAAAATATCATCTGAATTTGGCAAAAAGGAAATGACTGGTTAAACTTGTATAGTCGTGAGCTAAAAATGAAGAATTTCAACTCCACCTTTTTTTATTTCTACAAAATGCCGTCTATGCGTATGGATTCGTCCATTACTTTTATGACGACTACAGGTTGGATGACCATTACGGGTTGATCCCGTATTAGCTAATTGATTTCCGCCCCCATAGGCTTTTGCCTTTTTTCTCATTAAACCCGCCCATTAACTATGAAAATTATCAAGTTTGGAGGTTCGTCCATCGCGAACCCAGATACGATTCAAAAAGTCTTCTCCATCATTCAGGAAAAGCTAAAAAGGCAAGACTTGGCAGTTGTGTTTTCCGCATTTGGCGGAGTGACTGAAACCTTGCTGACGATTGCCAGAATGGCTAGAGAAGGGGATCAAGTTTATCGGGACTTGTTACAAAGTTTGGAGGAAAAACATTTGGATATGGTTCGGCAATTGATCGCCGTTCAAAACCAATCCACGGTTATGACTTATGTAAAAGTCCGATTCAATGAATTGGAAGACCTTTTTCATGGTATATTCCTGATCAAGGAAAATTCACCACGGACCTTGGATTATGTGGTAAGTTTTGGTGAGCGACTTTCAGCTTTTATTCTTGCTGAAGCCTTGGCCGCAAAAGGATTGAAAACTAAGTTTTTGGATGCTCGGGAAGTTATCCGTACGAATGACCGTTTTGGACAGGCTCGGGTGGATTTTGAAAAAACCAATGCCCTTATCCGTGATTATTTTCTAAATCATGATGGTATCAAAGTAATTACAGGCTTTATCGCAGCCACAGAAAAAGGAGAGACCACAACGCTTGGCCGGTCAGGTTCGGATTATACAGCTGCTATTTTTGCTTCCGTTTTGGAAGCTGACGATTTAGAGATTTGGACAGATGTGTCGGGTGTTTTGACCTCCGATCCCAACTTGGTCTATACGGCTTTTACCATCCCTCAACTCAGCTATAATGAAGCGATGGAGCTTTCTCATTTTGGAGCTAAAGTGATTTTCCCGGCTACCATGCAGCCTGCCATGAAGAGGAACATCCCCATTCGAATCAAAAACACTTTTGAGCCATCCAACCCGGGCACTTTGATCAATGGGGAGGTTACCAAGGAAGCTCTCATTAAGGGGATCAGCTCCATGTCCAATATTTCAATTGTGACCGTTCAGGGAGCAGCATTATTGGATGGGACAGCCGGAAGCCGAATTTTCAAAGCATTGGCAGAGGCCAAAGTGAATATCGTTTTAATCTCACAAGCTTCCTCAGAACATAGTGTTTGTTTGGCTATCAAAACAAGCGAATCCTTTCTGGCCAAAGAAGTAGTAGAGCAGGAATTCTACTATGAAATCAAATCTGGGGAAATGGAGGAGGTTTCCTTGTTACATGGCTTTAGCACCATAGCCGTGGTTGGGGAAAATATGAAGCACAATCCCGGAGCCTCAGGTAGGATGTTTCGTGCCTTGGGAAGGAACAATATCAACGTAGCCGCGATAGCACAGGGTAGTTCGGAATTGAATATTTCAGCTGTTATTCCCCAAGCGGATTTGCAAAAGGCGCTCAATGCCTTGCATGAGGCATTTTTCCTTTCTGAGAACAAGGTGCTTCACGTTTTTCTGGTAGGGACAGGTTTGATTGGAAAAGCTTTAACCAAAATGATAGCTAATCAACAGCTCAAATTGCGGGATGATAGCGAATTGGATATTCAAATTCATGGTATGGCTAATAGCAGATTCATGGCTTTCCATGAGGATGGCTTTGATTTGAAAAAAGGCTACGAACTTTCGGATGCCGACCAAAAAATGGATTTGGAAAAATTCATCCAGAAAATGGAGGAAATGAACTTCTCTAACTCGGTTTTTGTGGATTGTACGGCTAGCCAAGAGGTGGCGGATGCCTATTCCAGAATTTTGGAGGCAAAAGTGGCTATCGTCACTCCGAATAAAAAAGCTAATTCCGGCTCCATGGAACATTACCTTTCCCTGAAGAGACTGGCTAAAAAGCGTGGGGTAAAATTTTTATATGAAACCAATGTTGCTGCGGGCCTTCCTGTTATCAATACCTTGCAGGATTTGATGCTTTCGGGTGACCGAGTGATTCGCATAGAAGCGGTTTTAAGTGGCTCAATGAATTTTATTTTTTCCGAACTGGAAAAAGGAGATCCCTTTTCCGAGGTGGTTCGATTGGCTCGTGAAAAAGGGTATACAGAACCAGACCCTCGGGATGACTTAAGTGGAATGGATGTAGCTCGAAAAATCTTGATTTTGGGAAGAGAGGCTGAGCAAAAGCTTGAATTTGATGATATTTCTATTCAAAGTATGGTTCCAGAAGATTGTCGGGATGCCGCTTCGGTTCATGAGTTTTTCGAAAAACTCAAACATCATGATACGTATTTCAAAAATTTGATTCAAGAGGCTGAATCAAAAGGTGAGAAGCTCCGATTCATGGCCACTCTTGAAAATGGAAAAGCCAAGGTTGGTTTGAACTCTCTTCCCAATTCCCATCCATTTAGTGGTCTGAGTGGGAGTGATAATATGATTTTATTGACAACTGAGAGGTATTTGGATAGGCCGATGATAATTCGGGGACCAGGTGCTGGAGCGGATGTTACTGCTGCTGGTGTTTTCGCTGATGTGATTCGAATCGGTAACTATACTCGGGAATAATGAAATCAGTCCAAGCATTTGCCCCCGCTACCGTAGCCAATGTGTCGTGCGGATTTGATATTCTGGGTTTCGCCATTGAAGGAATGGGAGATCGTGTGACTCTGAGGGAAAAATCTTCCCCAGGGCTTGTTGTGACTTCCATTAAAGGAGATGGAGGAAAGCTTCCCAAGGATCCAGTTAAAAATACATGTTCGGTTGCCATCCAGTCATTGTTGGATGAGTTAGGGCAAAATGTTGGAATGGAGATTTTTTTGGAAAAAGGCTTGCCTTTGGGTTCCGGCATGGGTTCGAGTGCTGCAAGTGCAGTAGCAGCACTGGTAGCTGCCAATGAACTGCTCGGAAATCCGTTTCAGAAAAAGGATTTATTGCCATTTGCCATGGCAGCAGAAAAAGCTGCCTGCGGAGCGGGTCATGCCGATAATGTAGCACCAAGTTTATTGGGAGGTTTTGTATTGATTCGAGATTATCATCCATTGGATGTCATCAAGCTTCATGTCCCCCAAGACTTGTATTGCACGCTGCTTCACCCACACTTTGAATTGAAAACTGCTGACTCAAGGTCTGTATTACGAGAGAGCATTCCCTTGAAACATGCAACCATCCAATCTGGAAATGTGGCTGGATTAGTGGCTGGATTGTACGAAGAGGATTATGAGTTGATTTCTAGATCCCTGCGAGATGTAATTGCCGAGCCATATCGTGCAATCTTGATTCCAGGATTTTATGAGGTTCGGGAAGCCATCAAAGGAGTAGGGGCCTTAGGGATGGGGATTTCAGGAAGTGGTCCAACCCTCTTTTGTCTTTCAAAGGGAAAAGAAAAGGCCATTCAAATTGCGGATGCAGCAAAAAAAGTATATCAGTCCATTGGGTTGGGTGTCGATGTATATTTTTCAGCTATTAATACAGAAGGCGGATACGTTTTAGAAAAATAAAATTATGAGGTATTACAGCACAAATAATCCCAACTATGCCGTATCCCTTTCTGAAGCAGTAATCAAAGGACTTGCTCCGGACAATGGTTTGTACATGCTCCAAAGAATTCCGGTTTTGTCAAAAGCATTGATCGATCATCTTCCTGAAATGAGTTTCCGCGAAATCGGTTATGCGGTAATTAGCGCTTTGTTTTCAGAGGATTTGAATGACAGGCAAATCCTGGAGCTTGTAGATCATACTTTGGCTTTTGATGCACCGATTCTGGAGGTGGAGGAAGATGTGTATAGTTTGGAGTTATTTCATGGGCCAACCCTAGCCTTTAAGGATTTTGGGGCAAGATTCTGCTCCAAATTGATGAGCATGTTGGTAGCGGATAAAAGTAAAAAACTTCATGTATTGGTTGCTACATCAGGGGACACGGGAAGTGCAGTAGCAAATGGCTTTTTGGGAGTGGAAGGAGTGGAGGTGATTATCCTTTTTCCAAAAGGAAAAGTGAGTTCCCTTCAAGAGAAGCAGTTTACCACCTTGGGGAAGAACATCACTGCCTTAGAAGTTAATGGGGTTTTTGATGATTGTCAGACTTTGGTAAAGCAGGCTTTTTTGGACCCCGAATTGAATCAAAAGTTGCTGCTGACCTCTGCGAATTCGATCAATATTGCGCGTTGGATTCCCCAATGCCTGTATTATTTCTATGCTTTTTCTCGCTTGCCCAAAAACGGCAAAAAAGTTGTTTTTTCAGTTCCAAGCGGGAATTTTGGCAATTTAGCTGCAGGAGTTTTGGCTTGGAAAATGGGTTTGCCGATAGATTATTTTGTAGCTGCTACCAATGTAAATAAGGTTGTGCCTGACTACCTAAAAGGAGCTCCTTTTCACGCAGAGCCGTCTATTCCCACGGTGTCAAATTCCATGGATGTGGGAAATCCTAGCAATTTTCCTCGTCTTCTTACACTTTTTGGGGGAGATGAGGATTTGTTCAGGGAAAAAATCAAAGGATATTTTTTCACCGATGCGCAGACGATTGAAGCCATTCAAAAAGTTAAAACCAAAGGGTATATATTAGACCCTCATGGAGCCGTAGGTTATTTGGGTTTAAAGGAATTCATGAATAATAACCCTGACTATATCGGCGTCTTTTTGGAAACGGCTCATCCTGGGAAATTTAGGGATGTGGTAGAAGAAGCTTTGGGAGAAAAATTGGTATTGCCAGAGCGATTAGCGGCTTTTTTGGAAGGACAAAAACAGGTGATTCCGATGGGAAAAAGCTTTTCCGAATTTAAAGATTTTTTAGAGGGATTGGATTAGGATAAATACAAGTGATAGTATCATTTGAAACTCTAAAATGTGAGATCTTTTCGGAAAAATGGATAAAATTTTAGCTAGGGATTTTTCTTTAAGCTACCACTTTTCCTATTTTCACCCTTTCTCAAACCTAATCTAAACATGCATTTATCAAATCGTTATCTATTCCTTTTACTTATAGCAGCGGCCTGCTCTAAGCCTCAAGAATCTTCCCAATCAACTGAGACAGATACCGAGGTGTCAAAATTTGCTCACCCACCTCTCGTGGAGCATATCTACACGGCTGATCCTTCTGCTCATGTTTTTGAAGGGAAAATTTATATCTATCCTTCTCATGATGTCGAATCGGAAGTAAGCGAAGATGATATGGGTTCTCATTTTGACATGAAAGATTACCATGTTTTTTCCATGGAGAAGCCTGGTGAAAAAGTAACTGATCATGGTGTTGCTTTAAAGCTTGAAGATATTCCTTGGGCGAGTAGGCAACTTTGGGCTCCTGATGCTGCAGAGAAAGATGGGAAATATTACCTCTATTTTCCGGCTAAGGATAAGCAGGATATTTTTAAAATTGGTGTGGCTGTTTCAGATCGTCCAGAGGGACCTTTTGTAGCCGAACCTGAACCTATTGCCGGAACTTTTAGTATGGATCCTTCCGCTTTTCAAGATGGTGAAGAATATTATTTGATTTGGGGAGGAATTTGGGGAGGACAGCTTCAGTGGTATGAAGATCAAAAATTGGTAGAAGGTAGAAAAGGCCCGACTGATGGGATTCCTGCACCAGAAGAAAAAGCCCTAATGCCTTACATTGCCAAGCTTTCGGATTCAATGACCGAATTAGCAGAGCAACCTCGAGAAATTTTGATTTTGGATCAAAATGGAGACCCTATCAAAGCTGGGGATCATGATCGAAGGTTCTTTGAGGCAGCCTGGATGCATCGCTATAATGGAAAGTATTATCTATCTTATTCTACTGGGGATACGCACTTTATTGCTTACGCTATCGGGGATAATCCTTATGGCCCATTTACTTATCAAGGAAATGTCCTAGAGCCAGTACAAGGCTGGACCAATCATCATTCTATTGTGGAGTTTGAAGGGAAATGGTATTTATTCTACCATGACACAGAGCTTTCTGGGGAAACACCGCTCAGAAATATTAAAATGGCAGAATTAACTCATCTTCCCGATGGTAAAATTCAGACCATTAATCCTATGAAATAAAAAAAGCCGGAGAAATTCCGGCTTACTTTTTTCGCTCTATTGAGTAGCTCACCAAATCCCTTAGAGATGTTTTATAGGCTGATTCGGGGAATTCATCCAAAAGATCCAATGCTTCCTTGTAAAAGCTATTCATCTTTTCCTTGGCATATTCCAAACCACCACTGTTTTTCACAAAGTCTATGACTTTGGCTACGGCTTTTTTATCCTCGGATTTGTTTTTGATTAGGCTGATTATCCTTCTTTTTTCCAGCCAATCGGCATTGCGAAGAGCATAAATAAGAGGCAAAGTCATTTTTTTCTCTTTGATGTCGATTCCAACAGGTTTGCCGATTTCCTCCTCCCCATAATCAAATAGATCGTCCTTGATCTGAAATGCCATCCCTACTTTTTCTCCAAAATCCCTCATTTTACTGACAGTTTCCAAGTCTGCATTTACGCTTGCTGCACCAACTGCACAGCAGGAGGCTATCAAACTGGCAGTTTTTTGCCGGATGATTTCATAGTAAATCGATTCATCTACATCCAGTTTTCGGGCTTTATAGCTTTGGAGAAGTTCTCCTTCGGACATTTCCTTGACCGCATTGGAGACGATTTGCAGCAGGTGGAAGTCTCCATTATCCACGGATAACAACAAGCCTCTTGAAAGCAGGTAATCTCCAACTAAAACCGCGATTTTATTTTTCCAGAGGGCATTTACTGAAAAAAAACCTCTTCGATAGTTAGCATCATCCACCACGTCATCATGTACAAGTGTTGCCGTGTGCAATAATTCGATCAAAGCTGCTCCCCGATGAGTAGAATCATTGATTTTCCCACAAATCCCAGCTGTCAGAAAGACAAACATGGGGCGCATTTGCTTGCCTTTTCGCTTGACGATGTAATTGGTGATATGATCGAGGAGCTTGACTTTGCTCTTCATGAAATCCCGAAATTTCTGCTCGAAAACAAGCATTTCGGAGGCAATAGGAATTTGTATTTGTTTGAGGTCAGGTTTCATCAGGAATTGCTGCCGTAAAAATAACAGGCTTTAGGTCTAGGACAAGCGAATCTTACTTCATAACTCACAAACTTGAAATAGAAGGTTTCGTTTCGGGATTTTGTGTATTTTGATGAATTAATTCTGAATCCAAGCACCCGCACTATGAAAAATCTCCGAATTGAAATTAAATGGGCGATCATATTCGTCCTGATGACTCTCCTTTGGATGTTATTCGAAAAATCTATGGGTTGGCACGATGAAGGTATTGCCGATCATGCCTCCTATACCAACTTATATGCAATTCCTGCTATTCTGGTTTATGTTTTCGCTCTTTTGGACAAAAAGAAAAATTATTTTGGAGGACATATGACATATAAACAAGGGTTTATGTCCGGTATTGTCATTACCATAATTGTCGCAATTTTAAGCCCTTTGAATCAGTATCTAATCAGTACCTACATCACGCCAGAATATTTTGCCAATGTCATTGAATATTCCGTTTCCAATGGGGTGATGGAGCAAACAGAGGCTGAGGCCTACTTCAGTTTAAAAAATTACATGCTTATTTCTGTGATTGGTGCTTTATTAATGGGGCTCATTACTACCTTGGTGGTTGCCTTATTCGTTCGATCAAAGCGGTAATTGCTCCGCCAAAATCAAGTTCCTAGAATTCGTAATTCTTTATCTTTGCCTTCTCGATTTAAAAATCAATAATCCCCTTGGAGGAAAAATATATTAAGCACCGGTATGAACCCATCCTTCCCAGCAAGAATGAGTGGCCTGTGGTCAAATTGGCCAGGGAGAGAAAGGATTTTGTAAAAAAAGTCTCAGAAAAGGCACAACGGAGAATTTTAAGCCAAACGGGTAATAATCCAGAAATCTTAAAGGAAGAGCTAGAAACAACCTTGTATCGGGAAAAGCTCCGAATAAAGCAGAATCCTTGGGTGGTTGATCCCGATGATGATGTGGAATTTTGGAGCAATGTAAAGGCTTCCCTTTTACATATCAATAGCGAAAACAAACTCAGTGATTCAAAACGAATTCAGGAGTATCAACAAATTCTTGAATCTATTACCTCACGCTATTCGGAGGAGATTGCTAGTAACTTCAAGCATCAGCACTATAAGTTTATCCGAAGTGTCGTGACTTTTGGCTTTGCACGCTTACTGAATGCAGCCAGAGTAAAGGGATTTAAGTCCATTTTTTCTAACCAATTTTCTCTTCAGGATAAAATTCAAATTACTGGGGAGACAGATCAGCTTCGTGATTTGGCGACTAAAGGGACTATTGTGATGGTTCCAACCCATTTCTCGAATCTCGACAGTATTTTGATTGGATGGATTATTTCAGTCTTAGGCCTTCCTCCATTTATCTATGGAGCAGGATTAAACCTATTCAATATTTCAATTTTCGCCTATTTCATGGATGCCTTGGGAGCTTACAAGGTGGATCGGCGCAAAAAGAACTTGGTTTATTTAGAGACCTTGAAGACCTACTCAAAAGAAGCAATCCAATTTGGATGTCATTCTCTCTTTTTCCCGGGCGGAACCCGAAGTAGGAGTGGAATGATAGAAAGTAAATTGAAGTTGGGGCTTTTGAGTACAGCAATTGAAGCTCAGCGAAGTAATTTTCAGCATGGGTTAGATGATATTCATGGAAAGGTTTTTATCGTCCCCGTTACAATCAATTACCATTTTGTATTGGAAGCTCCGAGCCTTATTCGTGACTATTTGAGTATTACTGGACAGGAACGCTATTACAAGGAAAACGATGAGTTTTCGACCTCCTACAAAATATCTAAGTTCCTGATTAAGTTCTTTACAAAGGGGTCAGATATTTCCGTTTCTGTGGGAAAAGCGATGGATGTGTTGGGGAATTATGTAGATGAAAATGGAGAAAGTCTGGATCAGCATGGTCGTATAATCAATCCCAAGCATTACTTTATGTCAAATGGGGAAGTAAATATCGACCACCAGCGGGAGGAAGAATACACCCAAATGCTTGGAAAGCGGATCGTGGAAGAATTTCATCGAATCAATAGGGTATTTAGCTCCCATTTGGTTGCCTTTACGGCATTTGAGATGATTCAGGCCAAGAATTCCAAATTGGATTTATTCGATTTGATCCGGTTGCCTGAAGAAGAAATTTTCATCGAATATGATGATTTTAAAAGAGCCTGTCAGCGGGTATATGACAGAATTATGCTTTTGCGGGCAGAAGGAAAAATAAAAATCGCTCCACATATGAAACATGGAATGGATGAAATCATCGCTCATGGCCTGGATAATGTGGGGATGTACCATGCAAAACGGCCTTTGATTCAAAATAAGGATGGCCAAATTGTTACGGAGGATATGAGCTTGCTTTACTTTTATCACAATAGACTACATGGCTATGGACTCGAAAAACTTTTCTAAAGAAGCAGTGGTAGGGGTAGTCGGTGTAGGAAGCTTTGGTACAGTCATCGCGAACATGTTGGCTGAAAAAAACAAAGTTTTGGTGTATGCTCGTAAGGAAGAAGTAGTTCAGGAAATCAATCAATTTCACAGAACTCAAAATCGGGATTTTGACCCCTCAATTCGGGCCACTCATGATCCTGAAGAGCTCTGTGATTCCTGCCATACTATATTTTTTATGGTTCCAAGTTCAGGTTTCCAGGAAGTTGCAAGAAAATTTGCTCCTTTTTTACAGCCCTATCACCTAGTCATTCATGGTACAAAAGGTCTTTGTTTGGATCTGCCTGAAGGGAAGGATTTGGATTCTCTGAAAAGTATTAATCGAAACCGAATCTTAACCATGAGTGAGGTGCTCCAAAAGGAGACCGTGGCTGTTCGTGTGGGCTGTTTGGCTGG
>JABXHZ010000113.1 GCA_013373335.1 Cyclobacteriaceae bacterium
GAAGTAAAAACCACTTCAGTATCCCATTGAAATTTTTCTCCAATTCGAATCGCAGTAAGGATTCCCGGCATAAGCATATATGCTTCACCTGCCGCCTGTTCAGGCACCCGTTCTTCATTGAAAAACACGTAATTATTGACACGGTTAATAGTCAATGAAGGCCGTATTTTGATTTTCCCGAAATCAATTTTTAAAGTCCCCTTAATCCTGTCTACACCTGTATTGTCAAAATCATTATTCCAAATGAAATGATTCCCAAAGTATTGCTGCTGCAAAGAGGTAGGCTTATAAAGAGCCTTGGTATATTCCGCATCCAACCAAGGGGATTGAAAAACTCCATGAATGCGAAAGGCGCCCGGAATCAAATACTCTCCTTCTGCACTGAGGGACCACTTTTCAGATATTTTACCGATTAGTTCACCTCCAATGAAAACTTCATTAAATGTGAGATTTTCTTCAAAATTAGGATTCCTCATTCTACCATTACGAAATTTGGCGAATGCGTTGTAATAAAATCCCCCGAAGGTTCCTTTAAACCCAAACTCATTTCTCCATTCCGCAAAATTATTGGAATTGGTAGTGGTATCGGGATTCACGAAACGAGTAGATGGGTAGAAAAGTGAGTCAGTTGTATTTAGCAAAGCATCAAAATTGACTTCTTGCTTCTTCCTGTCAAAAACATGATAAATCTGAAGCCCATCCCTCACCTTGTATTCATGATAAACATGATAATCCTGCCTTAAATCTCTTGCTTGGCTATTTCGAAGCCAGACTTTTGCATCTTCATAGGTAAAGTAAACCGAATTTGAATCGATCTCAGGAGGAATGATTCCACCAATCTCATTGACCAGATGCTTCATCCGTGAAAAATTCCCAAGCAGCCAATATCTCCCGTTTTCAGACCGATAATTGGTATGAAAGGAATAGGAAGTTTGTTCCACCATGTTGTCATCACGGGCATTGGGGTTCAATGTTTTCCTTGCCTTAATGGTATGAAACTCGAACCCGACATTCCAACGGGGATTCACATTTCTTGCAAACTCAATATCCAGCATATTTCGGTTGCCTCCACCAAAAAATGCAGACATATTCGTGAAGGGAGACTTTGTATCGAAATACTTTCTCGTCTCAGGAGAATGATAATAAATATCGTAGGCATGAAATCCTGACCTGGTTCCAATCATGTCTGGGATTTCATAAAAAATAGGTTGGGCTGCTGAACCTATATTCCCCAAATCCTGATACTTCCACCCTCCTTTTGCAACTGGATCATAATTGTGAAAATTAGTCAAGGAAGTATCCTGTGGATAAAGCGTCAAGCTATTTCGTTTGATATCTTTCTCATAAAAAAACAGCGCGGTGGTCGGACCAAATACCATTCGAGTAGAATCATCCAATAAGGTTCTTCGCCCATTTTCAAGCTCCTCTTCGCTCGCTTGCTGCAAAGCTTCCCGCTGAACTCGCTGATTGGGATTTTGAACCTGACGACCATTTTGCGGCAAGGGACGCTGAGCAAGGGATGGAAGGCTAATCCCTAAAAAAATCAATACACAAATTCCAATCAGATATTTATTCACTACTCAGTCCTTTTCTGGAGGATTTTTTGCTGAATGAGATTTTTTAAAATTGCCTCGTTTTCAGAATTCAGCTTTGCCTCAATCGGGAGGACAAAAATCGGAAATTCTCCCAAAAATCCTTTGGGAAGAAGAGATTTAACTTTCACTCCATCTTTCTCAGTAGTCAGAAAGACAGGATTTTCTTTTCTAAATCTTTCAGCCATTCTTTGAAGAAGATGTAAGTCCTTCTCATTGTAATCATGATGGTCTGGGAAATGATATGCATCCAAAACTGAAAATGATTCCTGACAATACTCTACCATACTACTTGGATCTGCCAAGCCCGTGAAGAGAATCACTTTTTCATTAAACTTTCCTGAATACCCCAAGGGTTTGGGTATTCCGTATTTCAAACTTGCGAAAAAAATCGGCGTGGTTGATTTGACGTATTTTCGGATATTTCGGAGACACACTTCTTCTTTCTCTTTTGGAAGAATTGAAGGAGATTTTGTGACAATCACCAAATCTGCTCTTTGAGCGCCCTTTCTATTTTCCCGAAGCCTTCCCACAGGGAGCAAAAAATCCTCGAAAAAAGGTTGTTGCCAAGTCGTCAATAAAATAGAAAAATCGGGGGTTAAATAGCGATGCTGAAAAGCATCGTCCAATATGATTACATCAGGTTTCCTTTCTTTTTCTTGAATTTTTTCAACTCCCAACACTCTTTTTTCTGCAACAAATACCTGAACTTTCTCCCCATATTTTTCATAAATCTGAAAAGGTTCGTCTCCCAGTTGGTAAGCTGATGAAGATGAATCTGCTTCCACAAAACCCCTTGTCTTACGGCCAAATCCCCGAGATAAAGTAGCTAGTTGATAGTCGTTTATCAGCATACGAATCAGGTATTCTACCATGGGAGTTTTCCCTGTTCCTCCAACCCGAAGATTACCGATTGAGATCGTGGGGATTTTAGATTTTTGACTTCGAATAATCCCTCGATCAAACAGCACATTCCGCATCCAAGTCACTAGGTCATACAACCAAGCGAAGGGAAAGAGAAGAAAAAGCAGAAAGTGCATACGGCAGAATTCTTATTTTTGATCAAAGAAACTAAAAAACTATGGAATACAAGATTCGGGACATTATTTCCTACCTAAACCAAGTTGCTCCTCCTGCCTACCAAGAATCCTACGACAATGCCACCTTGATTACAGGAGATTCGAGCATGAGCGTAAAAGGAGTACTCTGCTCTTTAGATTGTACCGAGGATGTGGTAGAAGAAGCTGTTCAACTTGGTGCCAATTTGATAGTAGCCCATCACCCAATTGTATTCCGCGGATTGAAAAGCCTAACGGGTAAAAATTATGTAGAGCGAACAGTCATCAAAGCCATCAAACATGATATTGCCATTTTCGCTATTCATACTAACTTAGATCATGTAGTAAATGGGGTAAACAAGCGAATCTGTGATCGACTTGGCCTAGAAAAAACTAAGATCTTACAGCCCAAAAAGGGATTACTCAATAAGTTGACATTTTTTGTTCCCGAAGATAACAAACAGGAAGTCTTGGATGCTGTCTATGCCGCAGGTGCAGGTCAAATTGGAGAATACAAAGATTGTTCTTTCCAAGTAAAGGGAATGGGTACCTTCACCCCATCAGAATTAGCAAACCCTCACACAGGCCAACGTGGAACTCCATCTTACGAATCGGAAGTTCGGGCAGAAGTAATTTTGCCAAAGCATTTAGCATTTGCTGTTCTAGAAGCCATGAAAAAGGCACATCCTTATGAGGAGGTAGCTTTCTATCTACAGGAATTAGAAAATGAAAATCAAGAAGTCGGCGCAGGAATGATCGGTCTACTACCTAATGCAGTGGATGAAGTTGAGTTTTTAGATTATTTAAAAGATAAAATGAATTTAAAAGTCGTAAAGCACACGGCTCTAAGAGGGAAAAAAGTTCAGAAGGTTGCCGTTTGCGGCGGGGCTGGAATATTTTTATTGAATGATGCTAAGCGTCAGGGTGCAGATGTCTTTGTCACTGCTGACGTGAAATACCATGAATTTTTTGATGCAGAAGGCAAATTGATTTTATGCGATATTGGGCATTATGAAAGTGAAATTTTCACAAAAGAATTGCTAGCGGATTTATTGTCGCAAAATTTTCCTAATATTGCACTCTATTTGACAAAAGTAGTTACAAATCCCACATCCTACAGATAGTACATGGAAAGTACAGTAGCACAAAAACTCGACGCTATTTATAATTTACAGCAGATAGATTCCAAGCTTGACGCAATCGTCAAAGTCAGAGGAGCTCTTCCTGAGGAAGTACAAGACCTTGAAGACGAAATAGCTGGCTACGAAACTCGACTAGACAAATTCCAAAAGGAAATTGACTCTTACGAAGAGGACATCAAGAACTTCAAAGAGAGCATCAAAGAATCCGAAAAACTGATCAAGAAATATCAAGATCAGCAAATGAACGTACGTAACAATCGGGAGTATGATGCAATCACAAAGGAACTTGAGCTTCAAGACCTTGAAATCCAGGTAGCTAAAAAGAAAATTGCTGAATCCGGTGTAAAAATCGATCAGAAAAAATTAGACTTGGATGACTTGGAAGCTGTGATGCAAGACCGTCAAAAAGATCTAGACCTTAAAAAAGATGAGCTTTCTACCATTGTTGCAGAAAGTGAAGCTGAAGAAGCAAAATTGAGGGCAGATCGCGAAAAAGCAATCAAAAAAGTAGAGGAGCGCTTGTATAAATCTTATGAGAAGATCCGAGCAAATGCCCGAAATGGATTGGCTGTAGTAATGGTAAAAAGAGGCGCTTGCGGTGGATGTTTCAATACCGTGCCTCCACAAAGACAAGCTGACATCCGAGAGAAGAAAAAGCTAATCGTCTGTGAACACTGTGGCAGAATCTTGGCAGGTGTAGAAGATGAGGTCGTAGAAGAAAAACCTAAAAAGAAGCGAACAGCTAAAGCATAATTTAACTCAAACCCCAACGAAAAAAGTTGGGGTTTATTTTTTGATACCCAAAACTTGTTTTCCCTAGGATTTAATTCCTATATTCAAAACATGGGTAGGTTTTTCGCATTGATCATCTTTTCATTGATAAGCTTTCAAGCTTTCTCGGGAAACCCGACCACCAAGACTTTTTTGGTTCTCTTTAAGTCTCAGGAACTTCGACAGCACCATACCAACCTAAAAACAATCGAAGCCCAATTTGGCTCATATGATACTAAAATTTATGAGGGTAATTCGGAGCTCGCACTATTGATAGAAATTCCAGCATGCGATTTTGATGAATGTTTTTTGGGAAATTTCCTTATCCAAATCAATAAAGAGAACACTGTTCAATTACAACAAATCGCTTTTCGACTTTTCGACCTGACTGAAAACAAGGCTTTACTCAAAAGCTACATAAGCCTTCATGAAGAGGAATTTCACAAAAAAGAGAAGAAGGAATCTACAGCGCTTTGAGGTGCTCCCTATCATTTCCTTTCCGCAAAACGAAAGTCCCATCACTCAATTCTTCAATTAGATATAGACACAAATTGCTGTGCTCAAATTGATCCATATATCTCAAATCATAATTGAAAATAATACTTAAAAATATTCGCATGGCTCTTCCATGCATACAGACTAAGATGGTTTCTCCAGGGCCCTTTACAATTTTCTCAATGCCCCTCCTCATTCGAATAGCCACTTGATTGGGACTTTCACCACCTGCAATTGCATAATCCAAGTTCCCCATTTGCCATTGATGAAGCATGTGTTTGTAGTATTCATTTTCTTGAGGAGTCATTGGTGTTCCCTCATATTCACCCCATGAAATTTCATTCAATTCAGCTAGAGCTTGAGTAGGAATTCCTTTCGAAATAAACTGTTCGATGGATTGCCTGGTACGAATTAATGAAGTATGATAAATCTGGTCAAACTCCACATGTTGATAGGCTTCAAAAAAAGCTTGAGCCTGTGCTCTACCAGTCTCATTTATTGGGGCATCAATTCCACTTCCCTGCACCACCCCTCTCAGATTAAAGTCCGTTTGTCCGTGCCTTACTAAATAAATTTTTTTTCGAAGCATTTTCTATATTTTTGTCCAAGCTCAAAGAAAATCAATTCCCAAAAATATTCATGATTTTTCAATCAAAGCCTTCCCTGGACGAATTAAACAAAAGCAGTACAGGAACCATGGTCAGCCACCTTGGGATCGAATTTACAGATATCAGTCCGGATTCATTGACAGCGACCATGCCCGTGGATTCAAGAACCAAACAGCCTATGGGCTTGTTACACGGAGGAGCTAACGTAGTCCTGGCAGAAACTTTGGGAAGTATTGCAGCTTCCCTGACCATTGATCTAACAAAACAAACCTGTGTGGGTTTGGAAATTAATGCCAATCACCTTAAATCGGTACGCTCAGGCTTAGTAAAAGGAGTGGTATCCCCTATTCATGTAGGAAAAAGCACTCAAGTTTGGGAAATAAAGATTTACAACGAAAATGAATCCCTCTGCTGTATTAGCAGAATTACGATGGCGATTTTGGATAAAAAATGATTGAATCACTCACAGCCAAATCACTTTCACAATACGAAACCTTACAACGTATTCTAGCAGCAGGCTTCCAGTTTGGTGGTTCATTTGCTCTTTGGCGGAAGCCTCATTCTTCTGAATTGGAATTGACCTTTGATGACCAAAAAGAGGCACGAAGAGTTCATCTAAATCTGGAGGATTCTAAGGCAGGTTTTATCATTCATCCATTTGAGGATCAAGAAGATCAAAAGGCATATTTTATTGAAGCAAAGGAATATTTCAAAATCCAACTTGCAGATCAAAATGAACCTTTTCAACTACCGGAATGGATACATCAGTACAATCAACCAATTAGCAAGAAAGAATTTATTCAGGCTCTGAAATTAGAAAGCCCTCAAGCCAATGCATCACAACATGATGGAACCTCCAAGGCTAATTTTTTGAGCTTGGTTGAAAAAAGTATTTCTGCTATTCAGGATGGTTATCTAGAAAAAGTAGTACCCGCAAGAACGAAAATCCTCCCAATCCCTGAAGATTTTGATCTTGCAAAAAGTTTACTGAGCCTATTGAAGTCCTATCCTAATTCTTTTGTCAATTTTTTCCATCTACCGGGGATTGGAACATGGATGGGAGCAAGCCCAGAAATTTTAATTGAAACCAAGGAGGATTGGTTTTATACCATGTCACTGGCTGGGACGCAAGCAGCAAAAGGGGAAAATCCTTTAAAAGCCGCCGCATGGACACAAAAAGAAATTGAAGAACAGGCACTGGTAAGTCGATACATTGTCGATTGCTTTAAGAAAATACGGCTACGGGAATACGAAGAGCATGGTCCTAAGACCATTTTGGCGGGAAACCTATTGCATCTTCGCTCAGATTTTCGGGTAAACATGAAGGAAACGAATTTTCCACAGCTGGGATCAGTGATGCTTCAACTTCTTCATCCAACTTCAGCCGTTTGCGGCATGCCTAGAAAGGAAGCCCATGATTTCTTAAAAAACTATGAGGGTTTTGACAGGAAGTTCTATGCAGGCTTCATAGGACCTGTAAACATTGAAAAGAAAACCTCCATTTTTGTCAATCTCCGGACAGCCTCTTTTTCAAATCAGCACATCACCCTATACGCAGGAGCTGGTGTCACGGAAGATTCAGATCCGGAAAAAGAGTGGGAAGAAACTGAGCTGAAGTGCAATATCATCGGTAAGTTTATTCAAAAGCCACAACTTTGAGCATTCAAGCAATCGTTGATTTAGTCGCCATTTGTGCCAAAAAGGGAGTTAGAAATGCCGTTCTATCTCCTGGGTCTCGCTGCGCCCCATTGACAATAGCTTTTGCAAGACATCCTGGGATAAATACGAGGACAATTTCAGATGAGCGATCTGCGGCATTTGTAGCTTTGGGACTTGCCCAGCAACTGAAAGAACCCGTGGTTTTGGTTTGCACTTCCGGATCAGCTGCACTCAATTATTTCCCAGCCATTGCGGAAGCATTTTTTCAAGAAATCCCACTTTTTGTGTTGACTGCTGACAGACCACCAGAATGGATTGATCAATGGGATGGCCAAACCATTTTCCAACCTGAAGTTTACGGAAAACACGTGAAGAAATTTTTCCAATTTCCAGATAGCTTCGAAACAAAAGATCAATTATGGCATGCACATCGTATTGTCAATGAAGCGATCAATTTAAGTACAAATGGGCCTCAGGGTCCTGTACATATCAACATCCCTTTGCGAGAACCTTTTTATCCAAAAAAAGATGAGCAATTAATTCCCTCATCGGATTTAAATGTGTTTACCCAAATTAGAGGAGAAAAACGACTGGCAGAAAGTTCGCTTCAACTCCTCCAAAAAGAGCTTTCAAAATACCAGCGAATCCTGATTGTTCCTGGTCAACAAAAACCGAATCCAACCTACCAGAAAGTCTTAGAAAAACTGATTCAAGAGAAACAGGTGGTGGTAGTTTCAGATTGCATCTCAAATTTACAAGTTACGGGTAGTATCACCTTACACGATCATTGGCTGGGCAACGAATCATTAAGTAAAAACCTTAAACCTGATTTAGTCATCACTTTTGGAAAATCGTTGATTTCCAAACCTTTAAAATTATTTCTTAGAAAACATCAAGTAGAACATTGGCATATCCAGCCATACGAAGGAGTCAAAGATACATTTCAGCATCTCACCCAAATTTTGGATAGTGAACCTGAGTTTATTTTGAACTTTTTGCTTGAGAAACTCCCAACGCAAAATCAGAGATTTTTTGAGAATTGGCATCGGTTGGAACAAAAAGTCCAAGAGAAACTCCCCTTAATTTTAGAAGGTGCAAGCTTCGGAGAATACCAGGCTTTACACAAAATTCTTCCTTTAATTCCGACCAATTCAATAATTCACCTCGCAAATTCCATGGCCGTGCGGTATGTGAATTTTCTTGGAAAAAGAAACCAAGAAGTAAACTGTAACCGAGGAACCAGCGGTATAGACGGAACCAATAGCACAGCCGTTGGTTGTGCTCTAGCAACATCTGATTTTGTTACGGTTATTACCGGAGATTTGGCTTTCTTCTATGATCGAAATGCCTTTTGGAATAACTATGAGATCCCTAACCTTCGAATAATCCTACTAAACAATCACGCAGGGGGGATTTTCCGACTTATCGAAGGACCAAAAGAACAAGCTGAATTAGAAGAGTATTTTGAAACTCATCAGCCCTTATCGGCTAAATATCTTTCACAGGAATTCAGCTTTGATTATTTCCATGCGAAAAACTTGGAGGAATTAGAGAAGTCATTAGAAGGGTTTTACGAGACCAGTTCCAAACCCAAGCTATTGGAGATTGAAACTGAAAGTCCTAAGAATGCAGCTATTCTCAAATCAATAAAGGAAATGCTGATCTCAAAATTGGGACAAGATATGGAATAGGAGGAATCCACGAATTAGACCATCCAAAGTACTAGACACCTTCCCTTTTTTGAAAAAGAATTCTTCTGACTTAACAGCTCGGCATTCCCCTATGTTCTCTTGATTAAAATTTCTTCTAATTCCTCTAGTGATTTATTTTTTGTCTCTGGCACCACAAAAATCACAAATATGAACCCTATCGCAGCAAAAAGGCCATAAAGCAGAAAGGTGGTACTACTTCCCATCGTATCCAACTGCCAAGGGAAAAATTGTTGAACCAAATAACTAATCAGTGAATTAATAAAACCAACAAATGAAATGGCTGCCCCTTTGATGTGAATTGGAAATAATTCGGAAAACAAAACCCACATCACAGGACCAATCGAAATCGCAAAAGATGCAACAAAGCCCAAGATCCCTACCAAAATCAAGGTAGGATTCATTTGAATCGCTGCCGTAATGATATTGGATTCATAAGTCAAGGCGTCTTTTTCTCCTAGACTTTCTCGAATAGCTGTCTTAAAGCTCACATCATCCTCAAAAACCGTATCTATCAGGGGACTTAAACTATTTTGGTTTATTTCTTTCGGAAGACTTTTGACGGATTCAGAAGTCAATTCATAAGTGGCATTGCCAAAACCATAAGCCAATAGTCCCATACATAAAGCAATTCCGGCCAAGCCCAGAAGCAATAATGGCTTCCTTCCCAAACGATCAATAAATAAGATGGCAAAAACCGTGAACACCAAGTTGGTTAAGCCGACAAAAATTGCCTGAATAAAGGATGCATCTGTACCGATTCCCGATTGCTCAAAAATCATCGGTGCATAAAAAAACACAGAATTGATACCCGTAATCTGTTGAAGAATCGCAATAACGACCCCGATAATTAAAACCAACCGATAGGCTGTCTTGAAAAATTCAGTCAGTTTGACCTTTTCTTTATCCTTTTCCTCGTGAATGCTATGAATAGCATCATTAATCTGTTTTTTAGCATCATCTAAATTGGTGAATTGATTCATGATCAAAAGAGCTTGATCTGTTTGTCCTTTCATCACCAACCAACGGGGACTTTTGGGAACAAAAAACAATCCCACATAAAATAAAACAGCTGGAAGAAACTCCAGTCCCAACATCCATCGCCAGTTCCATTTATCAAAACCCAAAGACAAAGACCAATCAGATTGGGACTCACCCAGCTGTAGGATTAAAAAGTTGGTGAAAAAAGCAACTGAGATACCAATTACTATATTGAGCTGATTGAAGGAAACTAACCTTCCTCGCATTGCAGGAGGAGCTATTTCGGCAATATACATAGGGGCAAGAATCAATGAGGCACCTACTCCAAATCCTCCAATCATTCGGGCTATAACAAGTGTCAAAAAATCAGGTGCAATGGCTGAACCGAAGGCACTCACCGCATAAAGAACAGCCGCTACCTGTAGAACCTTTCTTCGCCCAAATCGATCGCTAAGCGGTCCGGAAACCATCATGGCTAAAGTTGCTGTCAAAGTAAGAGAGGCCACGGACCAACCCAACTCAAGCTTCGTTAAGTCAAATTCCGTTTCGATAAACTTTACCACACCAGAAATTACCGATGCGTCAAAGCCCATTAAAAAGCCTCCCAATGCGACAATAAGAGAAATCCGGACCGTATACGATTGATTCTTGCTCATAGGTATTTGGGTTAAATAGTTAAGTGCAAAAGAGCATTCAAATAGGACTTCCCTTTAGAAATACCCTAATCGGCATATTCTTTTATTTCAAAACTGATATTAAATAAAATCAAATGGTGCCTAACTTCCCAAAATCCTACCCATACAATACCACAACATAGGCACTTTTCTAATTTCACAAGGACTTAAAAGAAATTTCAGAAAAGACCTATTTATGGATTTTGAAGCTTATTTTAGCTACACTAAAAACTCAGCTTTAGGTTGAAGTTCCTACATCAATTCTTGATTGGATTCATGTAAAAATCAATAAATATAAACCCATGAAATACGGATTTACATTTCTTCTATTTTTAACTTTAATCTTTTCATCTAGAGGACAAAATCCCGGTCTCCCTTTTTCAAAGTATTATTCAACGAATGAATATCAAGGTGGAATCCAAAATTTTGCTTTTACTCAAAGTCCGGCGGGCCTCATTTATGTCGCTAATAATTTTGGACTATTAGAATATGACGGAACAGATTGGAGGCGTTATGCTTTGCCTAATAGTACCAAAATCAGAGATGTAGCCATTGATGAAAGCAGCATAATTTACGCTTCCGGACAAGCAGAATTCGGATATTTCAAACCAGATCAAAGGGGGGCTCTTAGCTATTTTTCATTATCTGATAAACTTCCCGAAAACAGTAAAAACCTAGCGGAAATATGGAAAATTTATTTCATCAGGGAATTGGTTATTTTCTGCACTTTTGACAAGCTTTTCTTATTCAATAAAAATCAAGAATTTCAAGCTATCATAGATGGAGAGCAGGATTTTGAAAGTTTTCATCTAGCCAACAACAAGCTATTTGTGAATCAAAAATCAATTGGACTCCTGGTTTTAGAAAATGATAAACTCAACCCTATCAACCAAGGTGAATTCTTCGCTGATAAACTGGTAGCCGGATTTATTTCTCTTTCGAACAACAACCACTTAGTCTTTACTAGAAATCAGGGTGTTTTTGAAATTTCAGGAAATGAAATAAGGCCTTGGCAGGCCAAACTTCCCCAAGGTGTTCAAATCAATGAGGCCAAACAATTAAAAAATGGAAATATAGCCATTGGTACGCAGCGCCACGGATTATTTATTGTAGATGAGAATGGCGAGAAATTATTAGAAATGAATAAGGAAAATGGGCTTAGAAATAATTCCATTTTATCCCTATTTGAGGACATTTTGGGTAACCTTTGGATTGGGCACAACAATGGAATCACCTTACTGGAACTTAGCCTTCCCTTTCGTCTTATTGATCAGTTTTCAGGACTTCCCGGCACAGGTTATGACGCATTCTTAAAGGATCAGGAAATTTACTATGGAACAAATTATGGCCTTTTCGAAGAAAAATTAGCCCCAGATGCCAGAAAAGAAATTAGACCGCTCGAAGGAGGTACTGGACAAGTATATCAAATAACCCAAATTCAAAATAAGCTGTTATCGGCACAGAATGACGGGGCATTTTTAATAGAAAATGGAAAGGCTAATTTCATTGGAGGTCCAACTGGTATATGGAATTTTCATCCTTTAAGAGATCATCCCGAACTCATCATCAGCGGAAGCTATAGTGGTCTTTTACTCTTTGAAATCAAAAACAATTCGGTCCGTTTCCTTAGAAAGCTAAAGGGTTTCGAGGAATCCTCCCGACTTATAGAACAGGACAGCAATGGGGATATCTGGATGGCCCATGGATACAAAGGGATATATCGTTTGAAACTTAATGAAAGCTTGGACTCTGTGAGTTATAAGTTCTATGGAACAGAATCAGGATTACCCACCACCCTTCTTAACTCTGTTTGGAAGCTCAACAATCAACTGGTTTTTTCTACTGAATACGGATTGTATCGATACAATTCCGATCAGGATAGATTCGAAAGAGACCCTACATTTGAGCGATATTTTGAACCTGATTTTCTTGCCACGAGTATAGTCGAGGATCCTCTGGGGAATATTTTTTATATAGGGGAAAACGAAGTGGGAGTTATGGAAAAACAAATCAATGGAACCTACACCAAAAACCATCAGATATTCAACAAGGTAAAACCATTCCTCAATGATGACCTCCAAAACATTTCACTTATCCGAGCGAATGAAGTTTTATTTTCTGGAAATGAGGGTTTTATATGGTATAAATTAGATAAAAACTACAATCCTTCTATCTCCTACCCTACGCTGATTCGATCTGTCTATTTAACGGGCTCTTCGGATTCGTTGATTTCTCAAGGGAATTTTTTGCAAAGTGACGTCTTACAAGATTCCAGCAAGGAAGAGGAGATTCCCCAAATATCCTATGAGGAAGCAAATTTGAGATTTGAGGCAAGCAATCCGATCCCGAACAATGAAAACACTACCCAATTCCAGTTTTGGCTGGAAGGGCTAGAAGACGGATATGGAGAATGGACCACAAAAAGAGATAAAGCTTATACCAATTTGCGAGAAGGCGATTACACTTTCCATGTAAGAAGCAAAAATATTTACGGCGAGATATCAGAAGAGGATCGTTTTTCCTTCCGGGTTCTTCCTCCTTGGTATAGAAGCACAATTGCATATTTGGTTTACACTCTTCTTGGACTGCTCCTGTTGTATTTGCTTTTCAAATATTTGGATAAGCGAATGAAAAAGGAAGCAGCAGAAATAAAGGCGGCCCAAACGAAAGTCATTCAGCAAAAAGAAAAAGATCTGAAAAGCTCTAAACAGGAAATCGAGCGTCTCAAAACGGAAAAGCTTAAATCGGAAATTCAAAACAAAAACAAGGAGCTTGCCTCAGCTACCATGCATTTGATCAACAAGAATGGATTCATCGTTCAGACCAAAACTAATTTGAATAACATCATCAAAAAAAGTAAAAACCAAGAGGTCAAAAACGAGATTAAAAAAATCATTCAAAACATTGAGAAGAACATTGCAGGAGATAAGGATTGGGAGCAGTTTGAAATGCACTTTGATGAAGTACATGGTGATTTCATGAGTCGATTTAAAGCGGCTTTCCCTGATCTAAGCCCTCAGGAAATCAAGTTGAGTGCTTATTTGAGAATGAATCTTTCTTCAAAAGAAATTGCAAATTTGATGAATATCACCATTCGAGGAGTTGAAATCGCGCGTTATAGACTGCGCAAAAAAATACAACTGGAACGTTCAGAAAACCTTCAGGAATTTATCTTGAAATTTTAATCTTTCAAATCAGAAGATCGGGAGAGGAATTTCTCCCGATTTTTTGTGATAGATAAATCATCAAGCCAATTTGGCCAATTTCTGCCAAGGTTAACGGAATCAAACTTAAGAATGCAGCAAACCCGGTAAACATCAAAAATCCTCCAATAATGGTTAGGATACCTACGATTAATGGAATGGCGGAAAAACGATTTTTATATGCTAAAAAAGCCATCCCCAACAAAATATAGACAAAGCCAAACGAACTCACTTTGACCATATAATAATCGCCTAAATCAAAGAAATTAGCTTGAAGAGCGAACCAATCCACTACCATCCAGATCACATCAGCTCCTAACATCATCCAGGCACCAATCTTCAAGAATGAATTGGTGAAATAACCCGCTATCCTTACCCAAGCCAACATAAAAAGTATGTGACTCAAATAGGAACCTGCTTTAATCAATGAAAAGGCGTATCGACTCACCTCTTCTTTTCCTCCGATAAACTCTATTTCAAACCCGATCTCAAAAACGGATAAAAAGAAATAGATGACTCCTGCGGCGATTCCGAAATAAATAAAGAAATCAGATTGAGATAAGTTATCACTAGCAGAATCCTCTTCAAAACCTTGAAAATCCAAAGCCTCAAATATCGATTTGATGGTATAAGACCTTGGAGTCACCTCTCCTGCTTCGATGCGCTGTATAGTCCGCACATTCAAATTACATTTTTCGACCAACTCTTCTTGAGTCAATCCTTTGGCCTTTCTCATTTCAGAGATTTTCTTGCCTAATTCTGGTTGTTTCATGGTAAATGTTGTTTTTGATTTGACCATGGCAAGTTGTATTGATGGGAACTATTTTATGGCGAAATTGAAGCGGAATTGACCCGACATTTACACGACATTTGAGTTTTTCCTCAAATACAGAGGTTTTGAGTCCTCTTAAAATAGCGATAAGACCTTTTTTAAAGCAGGATTTCTATTTTCAGATTTCCATATTACTGATAACTCCGTAAACTGGGAAATCCCGGGAATTTCCATAAAACGAACATTTAGGTTATACCCCTCCTTTAGGGAAGTTGGAATAATTGCAATTCCCAACCCATTTTCAACTAATCGAAAAATGGTCAGCGCATGTACGGATTTATGTTTCACCTTCGGATTAAAACCTGCTTCCCGAAAGATCCCCATAATTTGTTCGTAATAATGGTTCGAATAATCAGAAGAGAATAAAATGAAGGATTGATCTTCAAATTGACCTAAGGATTCAAAATCTGAAGTTTTTATGGGATGATCATTGGGAACTACCAAGGAAAAACTATCCCGATAAACCGATTTCATCTGAAGGTCTTCCGGGACTCTAGCCAAGCGAACGAAGCCTAAGTCCAATTTATCTTTCTGAATCATTTCGACCTGAACTTGATTACTGAGTTCTTCCAAACTGGTGGAAATCAAAGGGTGTTCTGCATTCAAACGGCTTAGAATATCAGGTATGACCCGATTTGAAGCTGAACCTAAAAACCCTATCCTCAATTCTCCGATTTTTCCCTCGGCAATCTCTCGAAGCTGATACTTCACATTTTCAAGATGATTGAGCAAAAAGGCTACCTCATCTTTCAAGTATTCACCAGCAGTTGTACATGCCACATGTTTTTTATCCCGCTCAAAAAGCTGTACTCCTAACTCCTCCTCGAGTTGCTTGATTTGCCTACTTAATCCGGGTTGAGAAATAAATAACCGTTCCGCTGCCTTTCGATAGTTCAATTCTTGGGCTACAGCCTGGAAATAATGTAGATGTCGCAATTCCATTGATACCTTTTGATTATTAATTATTGATAAAAATAGTATCAAAAAGCATCAAAAGAAAACCATACCTTTGATCAAGCTTGACAAATACTTATCTCCCCCTAGATCAAACAAATACCCAATTTACCTTCCATTTCACCAAAAAATGAACACATTTTATTACGGCGAAGATCATCTAACGGCATCCATCGCACTAAAACTTGCGAGGAAAGAGATACAGGGAGTCTTTAGCCATGAAACCATCAAGAGAATCCATGAATCGGCAGATGCTGTAGCTCAAATTGCACAGGGTGAAAAGGCAGTTTATGGAATCAATACAGGTTTTGGGCCTCTTTGCACCAGCATTATTTCTCCGGAGCAAACTACTACCTTGCAGGAAAACTTATTGAAAAGCCATGCTGTGGGTGTCGGGGATCTAATCGACCCTGAAATCTCCAAATTAATGATGGTTTTAAAAATCCATGCCTTAGCGCAAGGATTCTCGGGGATTCAATTCGGAACAGTGGAACGAATCCATTGGATGCTCGAAAATGATATAATCCCGATCGTTCCTAGCCAAGGTTCTGTAGGCGCTTCGGGTGATTTGGCACCCCTGTCTCATTTGTTTCTTCCATTGATTGGCTATGGAAAAGTGTTTTTTGAAGGAAAAGCGGTGGCTACTCAAGATATCCTTTCAAAATTTGAAAAATCTGCACTGAAATTGGGACCCAAGGAAGGTTTGGCCTTAATAAACGGCACCCAGTTTATGGCAGCGCACGGGGTCCGATTAGTAGAAAGATTTCACAACCTGTTGACCAATGCTACCCTCACGGGGGCTTTGATGATTGAAGGATTGATGGGGTCTGCCAAACCTTTTTCTGCTGATCTCCATAGGTTGAGACCATTTGCGGGCAACCAACATGTAGCTTTTACAATCACAAATTTATTAGAGGGTTCAGAAATAGTCGTGTCACATTTAAATTGTACACGAGTCCAAGACCCTTACTCTCTCCGATGCATTCCTCAAGTTCATGGTGCTAGCTGGAACGCTTGGCTACATTTGAAGGAAACCTTAGAAATAGAAATCAACTCAGTAACTGATAATCCGGTCGTTTTCAACGAGGAACATACCATTTCGGGCGGTAATTTCCATGGACAGCCAATTGCCCTGACCTTTGATTATGCTTGTTTGGCGATTTCGGAAATCGGGAATATTTCGGATCGGAGAATTTACCTTTCAATTGAAGGTGATACACCGGGTGTACCCAAACTATTACTAAAGGAAACAGGACTAAACTCCGGATTGATGATTCCCCAATATACCACTGCAGCACTTGCTTCTGAAAACAAGAGCCTTTGCTTTCCTGCTTCGGCAGATTCCATTCCCACTTCTTTGGGACAAGAAGATCATGTAAGCATGGGGAGCATTGGTTCAAGGAAAGCCCTTCGCGTTTTGGAAAATGTTGAGAAAATATTGGGAATAGAACTTTTTTACGCAGTCCAGGCGATGGATTTTCATCAACCATTAAAATCCGGCCCAATTCTTCAAAAAATTTATGAATTTGTAAGAGCACGCATTCAACCAATCACTGAGGATAGAATTATGGCAGATGATATGGAAGAAGCGATCCAATTAATTAAAGATGGTGTATTGGCTAATCTCGCCAATTCTATTGCCTTTGAAGAAAACCATCCATATCACACCCATTGGACGGAAAAGTTTAACTTTTAAAAAATTGAGCGATGAAAACTCAAAAGCTAATCGGTCCAATTTCTCAGTTACTTACCATGAATACGCTTCCATTGAAAGGAGCTATTTCGGACGAGCAACTAGAAATCATTCCCCAAGCGGGTATATGGATTAAAGATGAAAAGATTTTGGAAGTCGGCAGTTTCGAATCCCTTCGAAAAAAAGTTGATTGGAATGAAACGACGCGAAAAAGTATTGAAGGAGATTTTGTCGCACTCCCAGGCTTAATTGATTGCCATACGCATATTTGTTTTGGAGGAAGCCGGGCTAAGGACTTTGCCATGCGAAACGCAGGAAAAAGTTATCTGGAAATCGCTGAAGCAGGAGGAGGAATTTGGGACACCGTTCAAGAAACCAGGGCTTTAGGGGTCGCAGATTTGGCAAAACTAACGCAATCCAGAGCGGAGCGTCACCTTTCAGAAGGAGTCACCACCATTGAAGTCAAAAGTGGTTATGGCCTTTCCATATCGGAAGAGATCAAAATGCTCAGCGCTATCCAAAAAACAAATAATCGAACAGCCGCAGACTTAATTCCTACCTGTTTAGCGGCTCACACAATTCCCAAAGATTGGGCAGGAAGTAAAACAGAATACATCAAAGAAATTACTGAGAAATTACTTCCCGTTCTTCAAAAACAAATGCTTTGTGGTCGGGTGGATGCTTTTGTAGAAAAATCTGCTTTTTCTGCAGAAGAAGTACTCCCCTATTTCAAAAGGGCCCAAGAATTAGGATTTGATGTAACCATTCATGCAGATCAATTTTCGGTAGGCGGATCGGCATTGGCTGTACAAATAGGTGCTATTTCGGCAGACCATTTGGAGGCTTCAGGAGAGAAGGAAATTCAATCATTGGCCAAATCCGAGACCATCGCTGTAGCCTTGCCAGGGGCAAGCTTGGGCTTAGGTTGTGGTTTCACTCCTGCTAGAAAAATACTTGATCAAGGTGGAAGCCTTGCCATTGCATCTGACTGGAATCCAGGTTCTGCTCC
>JABXHZ010000117.1 GCA_013373335.1 Cyclobacteriaceae bacterium
TAATTCCGGGGTTTTGTCTTCAGATTTTTTTAATACAAAAATGAATTATTCGGAATAATATTCTGAAATGGATCAAAAAAATATTGTAATTCAAAATTTTTGTTCGAATTTATATTATTTGGATATTTGCAAAATAGATGCTTTTGGTTATTTTTGATTCTGGTGAAATATGACCAAGACCCAAAATAACTTTAGAATAGAAACGAATGGCAATAGCAGAGAAAAGAGCTAAAAAATTACAGGATTCCCAAGCCGATCGAGAAGCGGTATTGAATGATTTCCGAATCGCTTTATTAAGTAGACATGCTTCCTTGATGGGAAGAAAAGAAGTGTTTATGGGCAAGGCGAAATTTGGGATTTTCGGAGATGGTAAGGAGTTAGCTCAAATTGCGATGGCTAGGGCTTTCCGTAAAGGAGATTTTCGCTCTGGATACTATCGCGATCAAACTTTCATGCTGGCTTTGGGTGAATTGACTGTTCAGCAGTATTTCGCTCAACTTTACGCTCATACTAATGTTGAGGCAGAACCGGCCAGTGCGGGAAGATTAATGAATGGTCATTTTGCCACACGCTCCTTGAATGAGGATGGCTCCTGGAAGTCTTTAACAGAGCGCTATAACTCTGCAGCAGATATTTCTCCTACGGCAGCTCAAATGCCAAAATTGTTGGGGCTTGCCTTTGCTTCCAAGCTTTATCGGGAAAATAAGGAACTTAAGCAGTTTAAGGATTTTTCAATCAATGGTAACGAAGTTGCTTGGGGTACCATAGGAAATGCCTCTACTTCAGAGGGAATGTTTTTTGAATCCATCAATGCAGCAGGAGTGCTTCAAGTTCCAATGGTGACTTCAATTTGGGATGATGGATATGGTATTTCTGTTCCTCAAGAATTTCATACGACTAAGGGAAGTATTTCAGAGGTCTTAGCTGGATTTCAGCGAACTGAAGAAAAGCCTGGATTTGAAATTATAAAAGTAAAGGGTTGGGATTATGAGGGGCTTTTCAATGCATTTGCGAAAGCAGGTGAAATAGCCAGAAAGGAACATGTACCTGTGCTCATCCATGTGGAAGAAATGACTCAACCACAAGGACACAGTACCTCCGGTTCCCATGAGCGATATAAATCCAAAGAAAGGTTGGATTGGGAGAAGGAATGGGATTGTATTAAAAAATTCAGAGAATATATCCTCTCAAGAGAGTTAGCCTCTGCGGATGAATTGGATCGAATTGATGCAGACGCAAAAGCGCAGGTTAAGAAAGAGAAAGAAGCAGCTTGGTCTGAATTCATGGGAGAAATCAAACAGGAATTGGCTGAGGCAGTTTCTTTGATCCGTGAAGCAGCTAAAGAAAGCAACCGGAAGGTGGTGCTGGAGCAATTAGCTCAGGATCTTTCAAAAACCATCAACCCAATTCGGAAAGATGTGATTTCCACCGTCCGAAAGGCATTATTTAATCTTCGTTTTGACCAAAGCCAGGGAAAAACAAATCTGCATAACTGGTACGAACAGCAGCAGAAAAAGAATTTTGAACGCTACAGCAGTCATTTGTATTCAGAATCTGCTTGGTCTGCTCTTCAGGTTAAGGAAGTTTCTCCTTCTTATTCTGAAAATACTGCTCTTGTCGATGGGAGAGAAGTATTGCAGGCATTCTTTGATTACAAGTTAGGTCAGGACCCTCGATTTTTTGCTTTCGGAGAAGATGTAGGTAAGATAGGAGATGTCAATCAGGCATTTGCTGGTTTGCAGGCAAAGTATGGTGACCTTCGGGTTTCAGATACCGGTATTCGAGAGTGTACCATCATTGGTCAGGGTATAGGTACGGCCTTGCGGGGATTGCGTCCGATCGCAGAGATTCAGTATTTGGATTATTTGCTTTACGGAATTCAAATGCTGTCCGATGATTTGGCTTCCCTCCAATATAGAACTAAAGGTGGTCAAAAAGCTCCCTTGATAGTGCGAACACGTGGACATCGTTTGGAAGGTGTTTGGCATGCAGGGTCTCCTATGGGGATGATTCTTTCGACCCTTCGAGGAATGTTGGTTTGTGTACCTCGAGATATGACTCAAGCCGCGGGAATGTATAATACCCTTCTTCAGTCTGATGATCCCGCGATCGTGATCGAATGTCTAAATGGGTATAGATTGAAAGAAAGGCTTCCTGAAAATATTGGGGAATATACAGTACCAATGGGTAAGCCGGAGGTGATTCGTGAAGGGAATAATGTTACTGTGGTAACCTATGGTTCCATGTGCCGAATCGTTCTGGAAGCTGCTGATGAACTTTCTTCCATGGGAATTGAAGTGGAGGTGATTGATGTTCAGACGCTGATTCCATTTGATCGATATGGTGTAATCGGAGAATCAGTGAAGAAAACCAATCGGGTGATTTTTGCTGACGAGGATGTACCGGGTGGTGCATCTGCTTATATGCTTCAACAGGCGATTGAAGGTCAACAACTGTTTAAATTCCTGGACTCCGAACCACAAACTTTGGCAGCAAAAGCTCATAGACCCGCTTATTCATCAGATGGGGATTATTTCTCTAAGCCAAGTGCTGATGATGTAGTTGAAAAAGTCTACAACTTGATGCATGAAGTAGATCCAAAGAAATTTCCAAAGCTTTAAAAATAAAAGGAGGCAGCGCCTCCTTTTTTTATGGTGTGTTTCTTGTGATTTGCCGTAAGGTTACTTGATCACTGGAAACCTCATTACTTCGATTGAGCTTACGGTCTTGAATTTGCACATCAATTCGGATGGTGTCATTCCTAAAAATTGCCTCCCAACCTGAAGAAAGCATGGCATATTTAATATTTCCTTCTACAGCTTGACCTTCTTCAGTAGTTAAAATTCTTGGAAAGCGGCCATTGAAGGTTGTAAAAAAAGGAGGATCCTCCCAGCGGAATTCCGTAAACTGCCCATTTCTTTTAATGAAAAACTTCACGAAAATATTGTACTGATTTGGGTTTTGCTTTACCCAAATAGTGTCTTTTACTACCTGATTATTAATTATGGGATCAATAACCCAGTCAATAGGGTTGTAACTAGGAGCTTCCGGTGGTCGATTTGAATAGGTGATTAAATTCCCGGCTGCATTTCGTTGATACTCCAGAGCATTAAATGGAGGATTTATATCAGTGGCCGAAAGACCCAAATCTCCCTCAGCGTCCTGAAAATCGATACCAATAATCAAGGAGTCAGGTCCTGAAGTAGGTACGTACTCCAAGGATTCAAAAGTTATGGACGGAATGGAAGGAAAATTTTCAGGTGGATTAACACAGCTACTTATAAGAAGTATGGAAAAGAAAATACCTGAAAGTCTATTGAAACGCATGTGGCGAATTAATTTAGTAGCGGAATAGTTTTACTTTCCGATTTGATGCAAATTATAAAACGATGCAGGATTTTAAAAGTTTTTCGGAAAAGCTATCAGATTTGAAAGAATCAGATTTTGAAAAGCTAGCTCTGGAGATGTTTCGTTTTCAGGCAAAGGCAAACTCCGTTTATAATCGATATCTCGAAGCTCTTCAAATTCAGCCTGAAGACATATCTTCTATCTATGAAATTCCATTCCTGCCTATTCGTTTTTTCAAGGAATTTCCAGTCATCTCAGCTCCTTTGGGAAGTTTCGAAGGAGAGTTCACTAGTTCGGGTACGACAGGAATGATAAGTAGTCGCCATTATTTTTGGTCGAAAGACTGGTATTTAAAGCATGCTCTAGAATTATTTGAAAAGGAATATGGTGCCATTAGCAACTTTCATGTTTTGGCGCTTCTACCAGCTTATTTAGAGCGGCAAGGAAGTAGTTTGGTAGCGATGGCTGATTATTTTATCCAGCAATCGGGCTCTTCCCATTCTGGTTTTTACTTATACAATCAAGATGAACTCCTGAGTAAGTTGGAGGAACTTCGAAACGATAGCAGGAAAATTCTTTTGTTGGGAGTGACTTTTGCTTTGTTAGACTTGGCAGAGTCTGGGAAAGATTTTTCTCCATTACCAAACCTGATCGTCATGGAAACAGGTGGTATGAAGGGAAGACGAAAAGAAATGATTCGTGAAGAGGTCCATGATATTTTGAAAGCCTTTTTTCATGTTTCCAGCATCCATTCTGAATACGGAATGACTGAATTAATGTCCCAAGCATATTCAAAAGGGGAGGGCATTTATACACTTCCGGCCTGCATGCGCGTTATGATTCGGGACATCAATGACCCTTTCAGTTGGGCCACTCGATCCCAAGGCGGAATTAATGTGATTGATTTAGCCAATTTTTATTCCTGTGCTTTTATTGAAACCCAAGATTTGGGCAGAATCAATGATAAGGGAGCCTTAGAGGTGTTGGGAAGAATCGATAATTCCGAAATCCGCGGGTGTAATTTATTGGTGCAGTAATTGTTAGAATACAATTAATTAGACATATTTGATTTTAAAACTATAAAATAGATGAAAAAATTAGCCACGATTGCCTTGTTAATTGGAGTTCTTGCTTTGGGTGCTTGTGCTTCCAGTAAGCCTTGTCCTGCCTACGCAAAAGGAGACACTATTGAAAAAGCAAATGGATAAAAAAAATGCTGACTTTTAGTAGTCAGCATATTTTTTAATGTCATTCAGGCTGATAGGTTCTTCTCCAAGAATTACCAGCCTTTCCACCACGTTTCGTAATTCACGAATATTTCCCGTCCAGGGGTATTCCTGGAGTTTTTGGAGTGCTTCGGAACTGATGTTTCGTTTCCCTTCTCCGCTTTCCTGCGCTATATCTTGAAGAAATTTCTCCACTAGGAGAGGAATGTCTTCTATTCTATCTTTTAGTGCAGGAACTTGGATTAAAATGACACTCAGGCGGTGATAAAGATCCTCACGGAAATTTCCTTCTTCAATTTCCTTTTTCAAATCCTTATTTGTTGCTGCAAGGACTCGCACATCCACTTTGATGTCTTTGTCGCTTCCAACTCTATTGATTAGATTTTCTTGTAAGGCTCGGAGTACTTTGGATTGAGCAGATAGGGACATGTCGCCAATTTCATCCAAGAATAGAGTTCCTCCTTGCGCTTGTTCAAATTTCCCGGCCCTTTGCTTATGAGCGGAAGTAAATGCACCTTTTTCATGACCAAATAATTCCGATTCGATCAATTCAGAAGGAATGGCCGCACAGTTCACCGCTACAAAAGGTTGGGCAGA
>JABXHZ010000443.1 GCA_013373335.1 Cyclobacteriaceae bacterium
AAAGCATCCGTCATTATGGATTGTAAATCGGCATATTGCCGTAAAAAACGCGGCTTGAATTCTTGGGTTATCCCTAGCATGTCATGCATTACTAATACTTGACCATCTACATCCTGACCTGCCCCGATACCTATGACAGGAATTTGAACAGCTTCAGCTACCTTTTTAGCTAAAGCTGCTGGGATTTTTTCAAGCACAATGGCAAAACAACCGCATTCTTCAAGCAGCTTGGCATCTTCTAATAATTTTTGAGCTTCTGCCTCCTCCTTCGCCCGAACTGTGTAGGTTCCGAATTTATAAATGGATTGAGGAGTGAGTCCCAAATGCCCCATCACAGGAACACCAGCACTCAAAATTCTACTCACAGATTCCTTGATTTCCGAGCCTCCTTCTACTTTTACGGCATGAGCTCCAGACTCTTTCATAATCCGTATAGCTGATCGTAAAGCCTCCGAACTATTGCCCTGATAATGCCCAAAAGGAATATCCACCACGATAAAGGCCCTTCGAACTGCCCGAACCACGGATGACGCATGGTAAATCATCTGGTCCAAAGTAATGGGGAGTGTTGTCTCATGACCTGCCATCACATTGGATGCTGAATCACCGACTAAAACAATATCGATTCCAGCTCTATCCACAATTGTTGCCATTGAATAATCATAGGCCGTCAACATGGAAATTTTCTCCCCCCTATCTTTCATTTCCTGAAGGATATGGGTAGTCACCCGTTTTATAGATGAGGTTGCGTGAACAGACATATTTTATTTAGAGAAGATGTACTGAAAATTGTGGGCCGGAAAGATCCACACGAATATGCTCATTGAGTGTTGTGGCTAGCTCATAGCCTGTATAATCAGGCCGAAGAGGGAAAAGACCATGTTCCCGATTTACCAAAACCGCCAATTCCATTTTGCTGATATCCTCTTCAAGAAAAGGTTTCATAGCATAGGCTACCGTTCTACCAGTATTGAGAACATCATCAACTAAAATCAGTGTTTTACCAGTTAAATCAAGGCCTTTTGAAAGCGTGATATTGGATTGAGATACATTGGATTTATCAAGCTGTACTTCAAGCTCCTCCACAGAAAGCTCGGAAATCACTTTCAGCTCTTTTGCAAGTAGTTCTGAAAGGATCAAGCCCATACCTGAAATCCCGGCAAAAACAACTCCTGATGTATGGAGATTTCGTTCATAGATCTCAAAAGCCATCCTAGTGACTTTCTGCCGTATTTGCTTGTCGTTGAGAACTTCGCTCATGGATAATTATTAAGTTTGAAAATTAGGCCTATTTGATTTGCTATCAAAATCCTAGCTTATCGATGGGTATCTTCTTCATGTAAAATATTCAAATAACTGGAGTAGCGGCTCTGATGAATTAATCCCTCTTCCAGTTTTTGTCTAACCATACAACCAGGTTCGTTTATATGTCGGCAATTATGAAATTTGCATTGGCCAAGGTAGGCGCGCATTTCCGGAAAATAATGTGAAAGCTCGTTCTCTTCTATATCAAGGATACCAAATTCCTTAATTCCCGGTGTATCAATAATGTCCCCTCCTCCCGGAAGTTCAAAAAGCTCAGCAAAGGTCGTCGTATGAACGCCTTTGCTACTGAACTTGGATACTTGTTGGGTGGGTTGAGTAGCTTGAGGAACTAGTTTATTCAGCAATGTAGATTTACCAACACCAGAATGACCAGAAACCAAAGTAGATTTACCCTGCAACAAATACTGAAACTTTTGAGGTAAATCCATGTCCTCAGCGGCCGAAATCTCAAGGACTTGATATCCTAAAGGCTCATAGATTTCATGCAGTTCCTTGAGCCATTTCTTACCTTTCTCAGTATCACCATAAACATCTATCTTATTCACCACCAATATCGCTGGAATTCGAAAACTCTCAGTGCTTACTAAAAAACGATCGATAAACCCAAAAGAAGTTCGAGGCTGCTCCATCGTCACCAAAAGCATAGCCTGATCCAAATTACTGGCGATAATATGAGAGAAATGCTGCTTTCTAGTTGACTTTCGAATGACATAATTTTCGCGTGGAAGAATAGACCGAATCACTGCCGTCGTTTGGCCTAGTTCAATATCCATTTCAACCCAATCTCCTACTGCAATCGGGTTGGTTAATTTCAAATCTTCCTGCTTGAACTTGCCCTTCAGTCTTGCTTGGATATGTTGATTATCAACCTTAACCGTATACCAGCTACCGGTAGATTTAATGACTCTCCCTTTCATTTCGCTGCAATTTACTGGTTAATTCGTAGATTTTTTTGGCTGCTCCTAAATTGGATTGGACCCATTTTTTAGCTGCATCTTGAGAATGGGAATAAAAATCTAAAGTACCTAAACGATCTACGATTTCCTTTAGTTGCTCTTGGTCTTTGACTTCAAAACCACACCCCTTTTCTACTGCTTCCAAAGCTTCCGGAAATTTTCCTGCTTTTCTTACTTTCCCAAAAATCACAGGGACTCCAAAGCCTATTGGCTCTAAAATATTATGAAGTCCTGCTCCAAAAGCTCCCCCCACATAGGCGAAATACGCAAATTGATAGAGGGAGGAAAGCATACCAATCGTATCAATAATTAATACTGAGGCGGCTTGAGAAGAATCCCATTTTGTATAAAACTGGATAGATAGGCCAATCTTCCCTTTCCAATTTTCCATTGGCTCGCGATTCATACTATGAGGAGCAATCAACCAATTGTATTCGGGATGAGAATTAATTAGAGGAATAAGTATCTCCATGTCTTCCTCCCAAACAGACCCTAGTACAATGGCTTTTTTATCCCCAAGCCAAGACTTTATCTGAGGAAAATCCTGAGGGGAATTCGCTGTCTCTGCCACACGGTCAAACCTTGTATCTCCAACTTTAGAAAAACTAGAAATACCGATATTGGAAAGTAATTCACCGCTTTGCTCATTTTGAGTAAAGATATGATCGAAGTAAAACAGAGGCTTTCTAAAAAAACCTCTTCTTTTGAAATAGACTTGATCTTTTCTGAAACTAGCAGAAATTAAAAAAAGGGGGATTTGACGATAGGATAGTTCTTTCAAAAAATGGTACCATAAATCATATTTAACAAAGAATACCAGATCCGGACGGAGAATATCCAAAAATCTCTTCACATACCGAACCCGATCAAGGGGAAGATAAATCACGCCATCAAGATCCCGGTCATTTCGCTTGACCACAGGATCATAGCCAGAAGGCGAAAAAAAACTTACCAAAATCCTAATCTCGGATTGTTTTTGCTTCCACAGATGGATCAAAGGCTTTGCCTGCTCAAACTCTCCTAAGGAAGCCACATGAAACCAAACTAATTTCCCTTCATTGGATTCCCTGAATTTTTGTAGCTTTTCAAATAATCCTTTTCTCCCTTTTACAAAAAGGGCCAGCTTTGATGAAAAAAGAGAAGCGATCGGCAAAAGACCATCAACCACCCAAAGTACCAGTCGGTAAATCCAAACCATGGCTAAAATTAGCTTTTATCGAGACAACAAAGGTCTACACCATGATTAAAAAGTTAAAGCTCAGATATTTTTCAAAAAATGAGCTCACAATTTGTTGATTAAGCTCAAAAATTTCTATTTTCAAAGTTACCGTTTTAGACTACTTTCACGCGAATTGAAATTTTATAATGATTAGAGTATTATTTGTTTGTCTTGGTAATATCTGCAGGTCACCTTTGGCGGAGGCTATTTTCGACGATAAGGTCAAGAAACTGGGTTTTGAACAGTACTTCAAGAGTGATAGTGCAGGAACCTCTGATTACCACATCGGGGAATTACCAGATGAACGAACGATTCGATGCGCACAGGCCAATAATATTTCAATTAATCATCGTGGTAGACAAGTCAACCGAGTTGACTTTAGGGAGTTTGATTATATTTTGGCAATGGATCATCAAAATCTTCAAAATTTAAACCTAATGAAGTCTAAATATGGATTTGAAGAAAAAGAGATTCATTTGATTCGGGATTTTGTGGAAGGGAGTCAGGGTCTACCTGTACCGGATCCATACTATGGAGGAGAGGAAGGTTTTCATGAAATTTATCAAATTCTTGACGAGGCGATCGATCATTTTTTGAATACCATTCAGGAACGTCACCGCATTTATGCTTGACCTGAACGGGATCTATGAACAAGTACTTTTTGAGAGCCTAGGCCCAATGGCAGAATTTAAATCTGCCACCCTAATCGCAGCAGGAAACCATAATCAAGGAATTCGACTCAGTAGTTCAGAGGGAGTTTTTTTCCTCAAATTGAATTTTGACCACGAGAAAGAAATCCTAATTCGGGAATCTCAGGGCCTGAATTTACTTCGCCAATCAACTTTTTTAAAAGTCCCCGAAGTTTATGG
>JABXHZ010000144.1 GCA_013373335.1 Cyclobacteriaceae bacterium
AGCCCAAAAACGGCATCTGCATCGCTCTTCCCATAAATATGGGGAACACCAAAATCATCGCGAATGATCTCCACGCGCTCAGCCTGCGCTTCCCATCGTTCAATTTCGGTTTTAGGTTTTTGCTCACAGGCAACAAAAAGCAGGATAATCGACAAGAAAGGAAGAGCTATTCTTTGCATGATTCGGAATTTGGGTGAATTCGAAAATAGGGTATTTTACTAGCTTAGCTTGAAAAATTTGGACTATCGGTGATTTTCGTAAGTAAAGGCAGGGATTTTTTGCCTTAATGTCTCAATCAGCTCAAGAGGAATGCTTTGACTAGCTTCATAGGCTTTCGCCAATTTATTGACTTGGTCCAGGGAGCTAACCCCCACAGAAAGGGAAGCCACAGCTTTTTGGCTTAGACCAAATGCCAAAAGAACTGCCTGAGAATCTAATCCCGTATTCTCAATTTCCTTTTGGATTGTTTTGACTTCTTCCAAACTATGGTCCAGATAAGCTGTAGGTTTTTTATCCAACAAAAGACCTTTTGCCAATGAACCTCTTACCAAAACCCGAGTTGATGATTTCTCCAATTTTGGAAAAACCGATTCCTCAGGCCTTCTGTCCAATGGACTGTACTGCATCATGATTAAAGCGGGAGGATCTTTTTCCAATACTTTCCGGATGACATTGGGACGAATCGAGGAAATGCCAAAAGCACGGATTTTCCCCTGTTGCTTTAAAAGTTCAAAGGCTTCCAAGGTCTCATCCCATGGATCATCGATGGTACCTCCATGCAGCAGATAAAAATCCAGATAATCCGTTTGCAGACGTTGAAGGCTTTTTTCAATTGCTTCTAGGATGTAGGGTTTCCTAGGATTCCAATCCCAACCACTTCCATCGGGACGCCACTGATTGCCGACTTTTGAACTGAGCAACACTTCTTCCCTCCTGTTCTTAATGGCTTTTCCTACATTTTCTTCATTGATCCCTTTTTGGTAAAGATCAGCCGTGTCCAGGAGATTAAATCCCAATTCCAAAGCTTGATGGATAATTTTCCGGGCTTTCAATGAATCCTCTGGTAAAGACATGCAGCCCAAAGAAATTTGCGGTATTTCAAATTCAGTTAGCGGTAAAGCAATCCTTTTCATGACTTCCTTTTTTCTTTATTAATGAAAATACTCCAAGAAAAATTTATGGTTTATTCTTTTTAGAAAGTAAGGCTTTCTTTCTTTAATCCATATTTTTGCAAAGCTTTTAACCTATTAAAATGAAAAAAATAGCCGTTTTTACATCGGGAGGAGACAGTCCAGGAATGAATGCCTGCATTCGTGCCGTGGTTCGTACCGCCATTTACAAAGGACTGGAGGTATATGGAATTTACCATGGATACGAGGGAATGATTAACGGAGATATCAAGCGACTTCATACCTACTCGGTTAGCAATATTGTACAGCGTGGTGGTACCATGCTCAAATCAGCTCGATCAGCAGAATTCAGAACTCCTGAAGGCAGAAAAAAGGCATTCGAAAACCTAAAAGCTCATGGAATTGAAGGATTGGTGGCCATTGGAGGTGATGGGACATTCACGGGAGCGAAAATATTTCATGAGGAATTCGGTATTCCGGTGGTTGGCTGCCCTGGAACCATAGACAATGACATCTACGGTACAGATTATACGATTGGGTTTGATACCGCGGTAAATACCGCACTAGATGCTATCGACAAAATCCGAGATACGGCTGCTGCCCATGACCGAATCTTTTTTATAGAAGTGATGGGAAGGGATGCTGGATTCATTGCCGTAGAATCTGGAATCGGAAGCGGTGCTGAATTTGTGATGGTTCCTGAAACCCAAACAGATCTGGATGCCGTCGTAAAATCTCTGAAAAACCTCAGAAAAACCAAGACTTCAAGCATTATTGTGGTTGCTGAAGGAGATAAAGAAGGTGGGGCTGAGGAGATTATGAGCAAGGTCAAGTCCAAGATTAACGATAAAAACAAGGAGTTTAAGGTTACTACACTGGGCCATATTCAGCGAGGAGGAAACCCTACAGCCCGAGATCGGGTTTTAGCTTCAAGATGTGGTATGGCGGCTGTAGAAGGTCTTTTGGATGGAAAGACCAACTGCATGGCCGGCGTGATGAATCAAGAGGTAGTTTACACTCCTTTTGGGGATTGCATCGGCAAAACCAAGCCACTAATTCCAGATCATTTGAAACTAATCGAATACCTAAGTATCTAAAATGGGCTACATTCCCTTATTCCTAACTATCGCCGGTGCGAGCCTTTTGTTTTTCATGACAGTTAAAAATACGCTTCAGCGTAAACTTAACCTGCAGCAGGAATTGTTAAACTCCTTAGGAAAACTTGCGCCTGAGCTTCAGATTTCTACTGAAACTTTCCCAAACCCGGATGAGCTTCTCGAACACTTAAAGGAATCAAAAAAGAAACAGCCCAAAATTGAGGAAGCGTTAAATATCCTTCGGGAGCTCAAAGTAAACCGAATGCAGTACAACCGACTGATCAAAAAAGCTCCTTACAATTGGGTGGCTACTCTAGGGGGATTTCGAGAAATTTAAACTGGGTAGATCAACTTTTTGAAAGTCCTATTTGCTGTTCAACCCACTTTTCAATCTGATTGAATTCTGATGGGTTAAACCATTGAATTTCAGTATCTTTTTTAAACCAAGTTAATTGCCTTTTTGCATAACGCCGAGAATTTCTTTTCAAAAGACGAATGGCTTCTTCCCGATCATATTTTCCTTCTAGAAAACCGAAGATTTCTTGATAGCCAACTGTCTGTAGAGCATTCAAATGTCGCTTTTCAAAAAATTTTTCAGCTTCCTCAAACAAACCCGCATCAATCATTTGATCCATTCTCTCATCAATCCTGCGATAGAGTTCTTCTCGATCTCGATTCAAACCTATTTTTAATACCCGAAATGGCCGTTTTACTTTTTCCTGTTTTCGAAAAGAACTAAAAGGTCTTCCCGTTCCCCGAATGACTTCCAAAGCCCTCATCAAGCGCTGAGGATTCTGTGTGTCCACCACAGCAAAATAAGCCGGATCACCTTTTCTCACCTCTTCCTGAAGAAAAGCTAAGCCTTTCTCCTCATATTCCTGAATGATTTGAGATCGAATTTGTGGATCTACTTCGGGCATTTCATCCAAACCCTCAGTGACCACCTTAGCAAACAAACCCGACCCACCGGTCATCAATACCATCTCTTTTTCTTTGAATAGATCTTCCAAAATTCTCAAGGCATCTTCTTCA
>JABXHZ010000126.1 GCA_013373335.1 Cyclobacteriaceae bacterium
ATAGGGGTGGGTTGGTCTGCCTTTTTGCCTGTCGTGGATGCGATTTATACTCGTAACTTTTCAAACGAAGATGTAACCCAGACATTTGTAAGTGATCCGGAAACTCCCCGGGAGATCTTAGGTGCAAAATCCCGATCCGAAAACTTCACCCTGGCTGCTATTTATGGTTTTCGTCCAGAAGCCATTGTTGCGATCAAACGTTTAGGGCAGCTTGCCGTGATATCCGAATTGGATGCGAAAGTAGCAGTAGAAAATACCGTTGCGGCAATTTCTACTGCTTATTATCGATTGGTCTTGGAATTGCAGCGCTATGAGGTTTTAGAGCGTACCCTGGAACTTAGTAAGGCCCGATTAGATATTGCGCAAGCTCAATACGAACTTGGAGGTGCTGGAAAGCGGGACTTTTTAACTGCAGAGGTTGATTACAATTCTGACTTAAGTTTGCTGAAAAACCAATCTCAAATCATTGAAGCTGCACGGATTAATCTCAATGAATTGATGGCTTTGGAGCCGGGGACTGATTTTGTGGTCAATGATACCATAACAGTCAGTGATGAATTGAGATTGATAGATCTGGAAGAGAATGCCTTGATGGAAAACAAGCAGTGGTTGATCACTCAGAGACAGGAAAATGTATCATTTCTACAGCTAAAGGAATTGCAGGCCTCAAGACTTCCAGCAATTAACTTGAATGCCAATTATGCTAACAATACCTTTAATTCCGATGCAGGCTTTTTGATTCAAAACCAAAGAGCGGGTTTTAATTATGGAGGTAATATCTCATTCAATTTGTTTTCCGGCTTCTCCTTGAACAGAAGGATTCAAAATGCCCGGGTTCAACAAAAAATTCAAGGCTATGCCGTAGATCAATTTGAAATTCAATTGAAATCCGACCTCTATCGAGCATTCAATACTTACCAAAATAACCGGGAATTACTGGAAATAGAACAGCGAAACTATGCGGTGGCTAAGGAGAGTAGTGAAATAGCTTTGGAACGTTTCCGATTGGGAATCGCATCCTACCTTGAGTTTCGAGATGCCCAGGTAAACTTGCTAACAGCCGAGAATAGACTGATCACTTCTATTTACAATATCAAGGAGCAGGAAATCGAATTGCTTCGACTCTCTGGTAAAATCTTCTTTGAAAATAGTTCTCAAGCCTGGGTTCCTCCAGCTACGGACCAGTAAAATTTTCCTAAATAAAAGTATCTTAAACGTTTACAATTCTTTCCTGTGAAAGGATTGGCATACCATTTGACTATCAGGGCTTTCGAACCATTCGGGAAATTTTCCCTGATGCATGAAGAAAGCCTTAAAACTATTTAGCATACTGATTATTTTGAGTCTTTTTGGTGTTCAGTGCACGTTTTTGGAGAAGCACTTTACCCTAAAAGACGAGAATCCAGCCTACATCTTAGACCTTAAGGGGATTCAAAAGCGCGGTAGTATCCGTGCTGCCATTGACAACAATTCCACTGGCTATTACATCTATAGAGGGCGTACTATGGGATATGAGTACGAACTTCTACGTGATCTTGCACAACGATTAGGAGTATCCCTAGAGTTGAGGCAGGTAGAAAGTATAGAAAGAGCCTTTGACCGATTGAATGAAGGGGAGGTTGATCTAATCGCCATGAATCTGGAGATTGATTCCCTCCGCTTGCAAAAAGGTGTCTTTACACATCCACTAGGTACAATCAATACTGTTTTGGTAGGAGCGACAGATTCTCCCAAGATTCAAAGCTGGGAAGATTTGGAGGGGGATACCGTATACGTTCGTCAAGGAGCCATTTATAAATCTCAACTCTGCGCGATCAAAGATTCCATAGACGTGAATTTCACTGTTTTGGAATCTACCCTTCATGAAGAAACGCTAATTGATCAAGTAGTAGAGAGGGAAATCAATTGGACCGTAGCCGATCAAAATATTGCCCGAGCCAATGCCACCTATTATGATGGCTTGAATATCTCTTGGACTATTTCAGAGGAGAAAGAAGTTGCTTGGGTTGTCCGTAAGTCTTCGCCGATTTTACTTGAGGTAGTGAATGAATGGATGGAGGATAAGCAAAAGCGTTTCATTCCTATGCTTTATGCTAAGTATTTTCTCAATTCAAAAAACAGTTATTTCCGTTCTAATAGTCCTTTTTCCTCATTGGCAGGAAATCGAATTTCCGTCTACGATGACTTGATAAAAGAGGGTGCAAATGATTTGGGTTGGGATTGGAGACTTTTGGCTTCCTTAGTTTACCGAGAATCTCGATTTGATACAAGCGCTACCTCTTATGCAGGAGCACAAGGCTTGTTGCAGTTGATGCCCGTCACTTTGGAGCGATTTGGAGTCGAAAATGCTAATGATCCAATCGAGTCATTGAGAGGAGGGGTTCGCTATTTGCAATACCTTGATAAGTTTTGGATTGAGCGAGTTCCGGAAGTCAATGAGCGGATAAAATTTATTTTAGCCAGCTACAATATTGGTCACGGACATGTGGAGGACGCTTGGAGATTGGCTTTGAAATATGGTGCAAACACCCAAACCTGGGATGAAGTGGCTCAATATTTAGCATTAAAAAGCGATCCCGAATATTATCGGGATCCCTTGGTTCGGAGTGGTTTTGCCAAAGGTCATTTGGCTGTGAATTATGTCAGAGACATTTTGAGTGTATTTGAATCTTATAAGACTTTGGTTAGTCCCTAAGGCTTATTCATTTAATTCAAACATTGCTTCAATCTCCACTGGAATATTATCCGGAAGGCTGCCAATTCCAACTGCAGATCTTACACCAATTCCGTTTTCCTCGCCCCAAACAGCTGCAAAAAGCTCACTACATCCATTGATGATATAGGGGTGTTTTTCAAAGCTGGATACGCAATTAACCATTCCTAGTACTTTGATTACACGTTTGACCCGATTGAGCGAACCTAGATTCGCTTTTATCGTGGCCAACATAGCCAACCCAACTTGTCTTGCCGCGATTTTCCCTTGTTCGGTATCAAGGTCTTCGCCTATCCGACCGATAATTAAGCTTCCGTCTGATTTTACAGTTCCATGACCCGAAAGGTAGAGGTACTTTCCATCTTGAAGGCAGGGCTTATAAACACCAAGCGGTTTTGGAGCAGGAGGAAGTTCCAATCCCAGTTTCTTAAAATTTTCTTCAGGTGAATTCATTTTTATAGGGTTTTAAATAAATAAATCAAGAAGTAATACTCCGAATAAGCCAATGATAGCCACTAAGGTCTCCATCAGTGACCAAGTTTTGATAGTGTCTTTGATACTGAGGTTGAAAAACTCTTTATACATCCAAAAACCCGCATCATTGAAATGAGAAAACATAAGGCTACCTGCACCGATGGCCAGCACAAGGAGGTTTGGGTCAACATTCATGGTGTGTATGATGGGAGCGATAATTCCTGCAGTAGTAAGTCCAGCTACCGTCGCCGATCCTACACAGACTCGGATAATTGCAGTAATAGTCCAAGCTAAAATTAGGGGATGCACAGACCAAGACTGGAGTCCCTCCGCAATTTCTTGGCTAACCCCTGAATCTGTAAAAATCTGTTTGAGTGCGCCTGCTCCAGCAACAATCAATAAGATCATGGCAATGTCTTTGGTTGCTTGGGTGTAGCTTTCCATGAGGCTTTTCATGCTCGTATTTCTTCTGATTCCCAGTGAATATGTTGCATAAAGAACCGATACTAACATGACTACTCCGGGGTCACCCAAGAATGAAAAGAAACTTGATGAGGGATGATTTTCTGGTATGAGAAAGCTAATTAGGGTTGTGCTGATTAAAAGGAAAACCGGCAATAATGCGGTAATAAGGCTGTTTGCAATACCGGGTAACTCTGATTCAGGAAGGGGTTCTGCTTGAAAGGTTTTTAGCGGATGAGATTCGATCTTTTTCAGCCTTGAGGCAAATATGGGGCCCGCGATGGCTACAGTAGGGAGGGTAATCAGGAGTCCATAAAACAGGGTAAGTCCCATATTAGCCTCAAATTGTGCTACCAGCGCTGCGGGAGATGGATGGGGAGGAAGGAACCCATGAGTGACGGATAATGCAGCTAATAGGGGGATTCCAACATAGACCGCTGAAAGCCTATATTGATAGGCTACTGTAAAGGCTAAAGGAACAAGAAGGACGAAACCAACATTGTAAAAGAGTGGGATTCCAACGATTAGCCCTGTAAGAGACATGGCCCAGGTAATCTTTTTTTCCCCAAA
>JABXHZ010000317.1 GCA_013373335.1 Cyclobacteriaceae bacterium
CCTATTTTTTCGGAACGGCTAACAATAAAATCCTTCACCTCACCAGGCTGTGCCAAGCCAGATAAATCGCCTTTTAAGTCCATTAAAACTGATGGCACCCCTTTTAATGAAAGTTGTTCGGCGATTACTTGCAGGGTTTTGGTTTTACCAGTACCGGTAGCCCCAGCGATCAAGCCATGGCGGTTCATGGTTTTGAGAGGAACTTTAACATTAGCCTCTGTGATGGCTTCCCCTTCTAGAATCCCTGTTCCTAAGATGATGAAGTCTTTTTTGAAGGTTTGACCCTCGTTCAGTGTTTGAATGAATTGATCTCGACGACTCATAATTCCTGATTTGAAAAATGAAACTATAAAAAAAACCTTGATGCCGGAGGCAAAAAGGTTTTTTTGAGAAAATTTGTGAATGATTAGTAAGTAACTACTGGATCTAATGCTTTTGCCTGTGTAATAAAATCAGCTACTTTTTCCGCATTGGGAACAACCTTAGTCAAGCCCTTTTCCTCTTGTGTTTTTACCAATGCAGCATGAAGATTTTCAGCATTTCTATTGCGAAGTTCCTTTACGGTATCCACTCCAGCTGCCTTTAAAAGTTCTGCAAACTGGCTTGCGATCCCATTAATTCTGAAAAGATCAGCCATGTTAACCCACTTTAATATTTGGCTAGCGTCCAATCCAGTTGCTTCAGCTAGCTTTTGTCTACCTGCTCTTGTGGCACCTTGTTCCAAAAGACCTTCTACAGATGAGACGCCTGCACTTTTTAGCTTTTCCTTGTAAACAGGACCGATTCCTTCAATCGCATCAATTGGTTTTCCCATAATTTGAATAGTTTAAAATGAATAAAATTTAGCCTAAAGGCATATAAATTTAGGATGAAATTAAATTAAGACAATTTTTTTAAGCTTTTATCTTATCTATCAAATAATTAAAAAATCCTCTTTTGGAAACATTAACTTTGTGTATTCGCTTTACTTGTTAATTTTCGAGAATTACTCCTACTGACCTTGAAAAAACTAGTCTTTCTATTTACCGTATCATTCTTACTGGCTTTTTCTTTCCGACTGCATGCTCAGGGAATCCCCAACTTGGGCCAAACTGATCAATGGATGAAAGGTGCCTTGGCTGCAATGGAGCGAAATGATTACCAAACAGCCAATCAAATTTTTAGGAATCTGATTGATTCAGGGCTTCCCCTACCCAATGAGATGCCCTATTATTTTGCACTCACGCTATTTGAGTTAGGTCAATATGACAACAGCTCCAATTTTCTTAACAAGTACTTTGACTTGAATGGATTTAACGGAGAGAATTATGACCTGGCAAAAAATCTACAACAAGATTTAAAGGGTCCTATAGCTGAGATAAAGGCTTGTCATTTGTGCGATAATAAAGGCTATAGATGGGAAACCTGTCCCACCTGTTCAGGGTCAAAACAAATACAACAGGATTGTAGCTATTGTCGAGGTGTAGGAGTTGTAGGATGTAGCCGCTGTGCTGGGAAAGGACTGATTACAAAGCGGAATATTTTTAACATTGTGGAATACTTCGAATGCGATCGCTGCTCAGGAAAAGGCAGATTAGATTGCCCTACTTGCAATGGAAGTTTAAAAGAAGTCAGCGATTGCAAAACTTGTGGAGGTATAGGATATGTATCGGGAGAAATAATCTGCGATCATAAAGAGCACAATCACTCCACAGAAAAGTAAAAAATCGGCTTGGAAGCCGATTTTCTTATCATTTACAAAATTTATTTAGTGCATCTTGTGCTCCTGGATATTCCAAGCTCTTAGCTATTTGGAAATCCTCGCATGCTCCTCGTTTTTGCTTCATGGCTGTTTTAAGCATGCCTCTATTAAAATAAGCCTGAGCGAAATTTTTATCCAGTTGAATCGCATTACTATAAGCTTTCATCGCATCTGCAGTATGCCCCATTTGATGCAAAGCTCTTGCCTTCATAAATGAAGCCATGGCTGGAGCTCCGGGGATTTCTTCTGCCTTAGAAGCATAAATCAGCGCCTTTGAATAATTATCTTGAGAGTAATGCAAATTGGAAATTGCCAAAAGAACCTGAGAGTTATTAGGTTCCAATGCCAAAGCCTTTTCAAAATCCGCAATGGCTGAATCCAATTGTCCTTGCTCTTCATGCGCCCTACCTCGATTAAATAGCAAGACTACATCATTGGGGTTGTACTTCAAATCTTGGGAATACTCATTTACCGCCTCTTTATAGGCACCCCTATTAAATGCTCTATCTCCCTCACTGCTTGACTTACCGGTACAAGCAAAAGTGGCCCCACTGATAAGTAAGGCCACTCCTAAACGATAAATTATTTTCATTTTAGTTGGTTTAGACTGCCACGTTATTTTCTCTTAATGCATCATTTAGAGAGGTCTTGAGGTCAGTAGAGGCTTTACGCTTTCCAATAATTAAAGCACATGGAACCTGGAATGTTCCAGCAGGAAAATCTTTGGAAATAGTACCTGGAATTACTACAGAACGAGGAGGAACATATCCTTTATATTCTACAGGTTCTGAGCCAGTTACATCAATAATCTTCGAGCTAGCTGTAAGGGTAACTCCTGCACCTAAAACAGCTTCTTTTCCAACGCGAACACCTTCAACAATAATTGCTCTGGATCCAATGAAAGCTCCATCTTCAACAATCACTGGTGCTGCTTGAACTGGCTCCAATACTCCACCGATACCTACACCACCACTCAAATGAACATTTTTGCCGATCTGTGCGCAAGAACCGACAGTCGCCCAAGTATCAACCATCGTGCCACTATCCACATAAGCACCGATATTAACATAACTTGGCATCATCACAACTCCACTTGCCAAATGTGCTCCATATCTTGCTACAGCATGAGGTACAACCCGCACTCCTTGCTTCGCATAGTTGGTTTTCAAAGCCATTTTATCATGAAACTCAAAAGGCCCAACTTCAATAGTCTTCATTTTTTGAATTGGGAAATAAAGAATCACAGCTTTCTTGACCCAATCATTCACTTGCCAATCTCCATTTGGTAGGGGTTCTGCTACTCTCAGTTGACCCGCGTCCAAATCTGCGATGACTGTTTTGATGGCAATTTCAGTATCTTTTTCTTTTAGCAATTCCCTGTTTTCCCAGGCGTTTTCAATTATTGTTCTGAGTTCCATGAATTTGATTAGTTTCGTTTATGAGAGACCAAAAGGCCCACAAAATTTCGGTTTTGTTTGCTTCTTCCCTAAAGCCTGTACTGGATTCCAGGTCTTTTGGGAGGCTAGGCCTTTCGCTGCGTGAAACAAATAAATACCAATTAAACTTCATAGGATTTTCAAGCAAATCACTCCCTAAATCCACAGAAGATCGATTTTTTGTTTCTATCAATGATTATCATTCTCGATGGCAACGCTTAATCTTTCCATTTAAACTTGGATATCTACTCCTTAAAATTAAACCCAAAGTACTGATTTGCTGCAGCTGGGAGACACTTCCGGTTGCTAAGATTTTAAAGCCTTGGATTAAATTCAAGTTAATCTACGATGTACAAGAAAACTATGTAAAGAACCTAGAACTCAATCCTGATCTTTCAAAGCGTATTCGAGCAATAGCAACTTGGATTATCCAAAAAGCAGAAAATCCAAGGGGAATAGATTTTCATCTACTGGCAGAGGCTTGTTATGCAGGTGAAATGCCTAAAAAGCGGCCTTATATTATTCTTGAAAACAAATTTCCGGGCCCAAGTAATCCTCTCGTTGTTAAGTCTTACAAAAGCAAAAAGTCTTTTCGATTTTTAATTACTGGTACCTTGACTCCAAAATATGGGGTTTTGAATGGAATTCGATTTTTTAAAAGCATCCTAGCTGATTACCCAAACTCTCAACTGCTAGTTACTGGACATGTTCCTTTGAAAAGTTTTGAAAAAAAGCTTCAGGAAATTGGAGAAAAATACCCAGAAATTCATCTGAAATTATCCACCTCACCAATTCCACATCAAGACATACTAGAAGCTCTCAAGCAAGCTGATTTTTTACTTCTTCCCTACGAATTAGATCCTGCCATTGTAAATAAACTCCCCAGCAAGCTTTTTGAAGC
>JABXHZ010000055.1 GCA_013373335.1 Cyclobacteriaceae bacterium
CCATCAAGAGAAGTTTCAATCTTTCGAAGCCCACTCATAAAGCAAGCATTTGAAGCCAAAGAAGACCCTTTTCCATGATCAGGATGTCGGTCAGTTACCGCATTAGCCAATACAATATCTGGTTGATATTTTCGGATAACTTTAACTAATGCCAATTGATGACTGGAATCATCTTTAAAGTAGACATCTTGGAAACCCATATTTTCTCTGGCAGAGAGTCCAAGAATTCTAGAAGCTTCGGCAGCTTCTTTCACCCTTGTTTCTGGAGTTCCACGAGTCCCCATCTCACCTTGAGTCAAATCTACAATTCCAACTTTATATCCCTTTGCAACATGAGCCGCAATAGTACCTGAGCAACCCAATTCGGCATCATCTGGGTGTGCCGCAATAACCAAAATATCCAGTTTTTTCATTTATCGAATCCTTAAATTTTGACCTACTCGCAATATACTTCTGGTAGATATTCCATTCAAACGCGTAATGGTACTCACAGTAACGCCATATCTTCTAGCAATACTACTTAGGTTTTCGCCTCTTTTTACACGGTGATATACGCGCTGTCTAGCTTTTGCTATATGAGAAAAAGTCTCCGGAGTAATTAAATACTCCTGACCCAGAATTTTTGATTCATCAAAATCATAAACCAATTCGGGATCAAAAGCTAAACCTCGATAGCGTAATTCATAATGAAGATGAGACCCGGTACTCCTACCTGTACTCCCTCCTTTTCCAATTAAATCTCCTGCTTTTACCTCTTGACCAACATCCACTAAAATCTTTGAAAGGTGACCATATAAGGTTTCTAAACCATTCTTATGTCTTATGACGACGAAATAACCATATCCATAACGATCATAAGATCTAACCCTCACAATCCCGTCAAAAGCTGCATAAACAGGATTCCCGGTAATTAAGTCTATATCGGTACCATAATGCCATCTTCGCCAACGATACCCGAATCGAGAGGTTACCGGTGTTTTTTCAAGAGGCATTTTCCAATCATAGCCAAAAAATGGATCATAAAGCCTGATTTTAACTGTATCCTGAAATTTATCAATATCAAAATTGTAGATATCTATCTTTTTTGAATCCCAAGTTCCATAGTATTCATAAGCAGTCACCCAAATACTGTCAATCAAAACTTGTTCGGAGACTTTTGCAAGGCGATTAGTGGGTGCCCAGATCATGTAATCCTGATCTTCGGAAACAATAGAACGGGTTTTCCCCAAATTCACATTATTCTTAAAAATAATCGAATCCGTAAGCGAAGAAAGAGTTCGCAAATAGGATTCCTGATCAAACCCTCTCAATTCGATATTTTTTCGCTCTTGAGTTTCGGTTTGGGTCTGATTTCTATCTTTTTTGATGATTTTAGGAAAAATTTGAGCATTGGAATTTGTAATTCCAATGCTCAACATAATTCCCATAAATAGTATCAATCGCAGATACTTCATGAACGATCTAATGAATTTCCATTTCAGCCAAATATCGCTCTGCATCCAGAGCTGCCATACACCCAGTTCCTGCAGCTGTAACTGCCTGGCGATACACATTATCTTGGGCATCTCCACAGGCAAAAACACCTTCTACATTGGTTTTGGTAGTTCCAGGAATAGTCTTGATATATCCGGCTTCATCCATATGGATAAAGTCTTTGAATACCTCGGTGTTGGGTTGGTGACCAATAGCAACAAAGAAGCCAGAAATTTTTAAATCCTGTTTTTCTTGAGTTTTATTATTAACAACCCGTACGCCAGTCACTTCTTGATTTCCTAGGATTTCCTCGGTCTCAGTATTCCAAAGTACTTCGATTTTCGGGTTATTGAGGACTCTTTTTTGCATGATCTGAGATGCTCTCATTTCATCTCTTCTCACCAGCATGTAAACCTTATTACAAATATTTGACAAATAAGAAGCTTCTTCACATGCAGTATCTCCAGCACCCACAATAGCCACATCTTGGCCGCGGAAAAAGAATCCATCACAAACTGCACAAGCAGATACTCCTCTACCATTAAGACGGGTTTCACTTTCAAGTCCTAGCCACTTTGCAGAAGCACCTGTGGATATGATTACAGTTTCTGCTAATAACTGGACAGAATCGTCAACTGTAATCAAATGCGGTCGCTGATTGAAATCAACTGCAGTTACTACTCCATAGCGAATTTGGGCACCAAATCGCTCCGCCTGCTTCCGGAAGTCTTCCATCATTTCAGGCCCCATAATTCCTTCGGGATAACCTGGATAATTTTCCACGTCAGTGGTAATGGTTAATTGACCTCCTGGTTGGCCTCCTGTGTATAAAACAGGTTTTAATCCAGCCCTAGAAGCATAAATAGCTGCTGTATAACCTGCCGGTCCTGATCCAATAATCAGAACTTTTACTTTTTCTAAATCTTGATTCATCGATAAATGAAATTACGAAGGTTAAATTTTCACATTTCCTACAAGCCAACAAAATTAGGAGTTGTTAAAATTCCCAAATGTGACTCATATCATTTTTGAAAATTAAAGTTTAAAAAGAAAAAGGGGCCTAAACCCCTTTCTA
>JABXHZ010000155.1 GCA_013373335.1 Cyclobacteriaceae bacterium
ACCATGAAAATTATTACCGGCTACCTTCAAGCGGATTCAGGCGAGGTGAAAATCAATGGAATGGATGCTTTGGGCCAGCCGAAGCAGGTGAGTCCCTTGATCGGTTATCTTCCTGAAAAAAATCCTCTTTATTCGGATATGTTTGTGAAGGAGTTTTTATCCTTTGCAGGTGGATTGTATGGTCTTTCAGGAAGGATCCTAAAGAACCGAATGGGACAAATGCTCGAGCAAACTGGATTGATCGCTGAGCAGCACAAAAAAATTGGCCAACTTTCCAAAGGCTATCAGCAACGGGTTGGACTTGCCAAAGCTTTGATCCATGATCCAGAAGTACTGATTTTGGATGAACCTACTACAGGATTAGACCCAAATCAATTGGCGGATATCCGGAATTTGATTCGAGGAATCGCTCAAAACAAAACCTTGATTCTTTCCACCCACATCATGCAGGAAGTTGAAGCGATTTGTCAGGATGTAGTGATTATTGCAAAGGGTCAAATTAAAGCTGCTGATACATTAGAAAATTTCCAGCAACAAGGAGCTGGACATCAATTGGTGGTGGAAACTGAAGAACGTTTAGAATTGGCTTGGTTTGAAGGATTTCCGCAAGTTTCTTTTGGTCCAAAAGGAAGCTCACAGGTGATTATCCAAACTCCCGAAGTAGCTGAAGCAAGAAAAGCTATCCTCGGGATTATACAGCAAAAAGAGTTGAATCTTCTTTCGCTAAACCAAGGGAAAAAGAGCTTGGAAGAGCTATTTAGACAATACACCCAATGAAGAGTCTGATTCTCAAAGAAATCAATGCTTTTTTAGGTAGTCTGCTAGGCTACCTTATCTTGGCTTTGTTTCTCGTCGCCTTGGGCTTGATTGTGTGGGTCTTTCCCCAAAGCAGTGTTTTGGATTATGGTTATGCGGATCTGGAACCGCTTTTCACCTATACTCCTTATGTTTTTACTTTTTTAATTCCGGCACTTTCCATGCGGGCCATTGCGGAAGAGCGGAGAAATCATACCTGGGAATTACTGCGGACTTCCCCCTTGAGCTTAGTCCAAATTGTCTTAGCCAAATACTTGGCTTTGCTGATTTTGATATTTATTGCTGTTTTACCTACACTTTCGTATTTCTATAGCGTATATCAGCTTGGAGATCCCGTTGGGAATCTGGATCAAGCAGGATTTTTTGGAAGTTGGATTGGGTTGATTCTGTTAGGGGCCGTATTTGGAGCCGTAGGGATTTTTTCTTCTGCTTTGACTACACAGCAGGTGGTTGCTTTTGTTCTGGGTGTCTTTTTCTGTTTTGTACTCTATTTTGGATTTTCGGCAGCTTCGGATTTGGGATTAGGTACTTGGGCCTATTGGATTGAAGAACTCAGCTTGAGTTTTCATTACATCAATCTGAGTCGGGGAGTGATCGATTCCACAGATATCTTTTTTTACTTGGGAATGATCTGGTTGTTTTTAGGAGGAGCAGTTTTGGTTTTGCGAAATAAATGAGTGGGAAAAACAAACATATCATTCGGCATGTAGGAGTATTGCTTTTCGGCTTGCTCATTTTCTTGATTTTGGGAGCCTTTCTTCGATTCCGAATAGATCTGACAGAAGACAAACGCTATTCACTTCATCCGGCAACGGAAGAGGTCTTACAAGGAGTCCTAGAGCCACTTCATGTCGAGATATTGTTGGTAGGAGATGACTTGCCTGCAGGGATGCGCCGTTTGCAACGGTCTATTGAAGAAACCATTCGAACCTTTGATGCTTATGCGGATCAAAAAATCAGTTTTTCCTACTTGGATCCATTAAGCTTGCCTGAAGAAGAACAGGAGGAATTCATCCTCCAACTCAATGATTATGGCATAAATCCTACCAGTTTGATGGTCAATCAGACAGGTGGACAGCAAACCAAATTGATTTTTCCAGGCATTTTGGTATACAATGAAGAGTTTGAAACAGGAGCTTTGATTCTCAAAGGAGAAAAGGGAATGGGGCAGGAGGAAATATTAAATCAGTCTATTGAGAACTTGGAGTTTGAGCTGAGTAATGCCATTCGAAAACTGAGCAATCCGGGTTCAGGTGCGATTGCCATGATTATGGGCCACGGGGAAATGAAAGAGGATGATGGCTATGGTTTGGTAGAAGCCTTAGATGGAGATTTTGAGCTATTTAAAGTTCCTTTGGAGCAGGCTCGCACGGTCGAGGACCTGATTAATTTTGAATTGATTTTCATTCAAGGTCCCCAGGAAAATTTTTCCGAGCGGGAAGTATACTTGCTAGATCAATACGTGATGCGTGGCGGAAATCTTGTTGTATTATCTGATGGAGTGCAAGTAGATGTCACTCAAGCAGGAGGTGAAGGGACCTTGGCAATTCCAATGGAGAATGGCTTGGAAAATTTACTTTTCAAATATGGGGTTAGGATCAATAAGGATTTGATTCAGGATCTGAATTTCGGCTATTTTCCAGTCATGGGAGGCAATTTCGGCAATCAGGAACAGTTGGTTCCATTGCCTTGGCCTTTTTATGTTCAGGCTTCCCGTATGCAGCAACATCCCATTACCAAAGGTTTGGATGTGGTCAATTTCCGCTTTGTCAGCAGCTTGGATACGGTTATGGCAAAGGGAATAAAAAAGACTCCCCTAATTTTCTCATCGGATTTTTCCAGAATTTTACCTGCTCCAACTCGCGTCGCTTTTCGGGATATGGAAGTTGAACCTAATGTAGCCGATTTTCCTTTGCGGAATCTTCCTTTAGCCTATTTGTTAGAAGGAGAGTTTACTTCCCTTTTCAAAAACAGGTTTTTACCAGAAGGATTTGATCAGGGAAATTTCAAAGAAAGTGGGGAAGGGAAAGTCGTCGTCATTGGGGACGGAGAAGTTTTCCAAAGTCAAGTGGATTTTCAATCTGGAGCTCCCTTGAATTTGGGTGAGGATCCATTTAATCAGGTGGTTTTTGCCAACCGAATTTTCTTAAGAAATTTGGTTCAATACCTTCAGAACCCTGAAGGAATTATCGCTAGTAGAACGCGGACCTTTCAAATCAGGCCACTCAACCGTGTGAAGATTGTAGAGCAAAAGAGTTTTTGGCAATTGGTGAATGTGGGATTGCCAGTTGCTTTACTCTTACTTTTGGGTACTGGGGTTTCCTTCTGGAGGAAGAAAAAATATTCTTGAAAAGTCTGACTTAAAAAGAGTCGAAAAAACCATGATTTATTTTGAGAAGCGGGCAATTCCTCCCGCGTTAAATCGATTTTATTTATAAATTTACCCCCATTCAAAACTGTAATCTTTAAATAAGCCCTACATATGAAATTTATTGTTTCTTCTTCTGCGCTATTAAAGCAGCTTTCGGCGATCAACGGTGTGGTAACAACCAACCCGGTAGTACCTATTCTGGAGAATTTCCTTTTCGAAATCAAAGACTCCATGCTGACAATCACAGCTTCGGATCTTCAAACATCCATGATCACCGAAATCCATGTAGAGGCTAAAGAAGATGGAAATATTGCTGTTCCAGCTCGGATTTTGATTGATACCTTGAAAAATCTTCCTGAGCAGCCTGTTACTTTTAGCATCGATCATGATACCTATGCAGTGGAAATCAGTTCTGATAATGGCCGCTATCGATTGGCTGGAGAGAATGCCACGGATTTTCCTAAAATCCCTACGGTGAATAATCCAACTTCTGTGGATATGTCTACAGAAGTATTGGCAAGTGCGATTTCTAATACCATTTTCGCGACTAGTTCGGATGAACTTCGACCTGCCATGACCGGGGTTTATATCAATTTGAGTGATACCAATACCACCTTTGTGGCTACTGATGGTCATAGATTGGTTCGTTACCGAAGAGTGGATGTAGCTTCATCCAGCCCTGCCAGCTTGATTATCCCCCGAAAGGCTTTGAACTTACTGAAGTCTACCCTTCCTTCTGAGAATATCTCAGTAACGGTAGAATTCAATCAGTCCAATGCCTATTTCAAATTTGGTCAAATCAAGATGATTTGTCGTTTGATTGATGAGCGATTCCCGGATTATGAGAATGTGATTCCAGTGGACAATCCAAATATCATGACCATCGATCGTCA
>JABXHZ010000236.1 GCA_013373335.1 Cyclobacteriaceae bacterium
ACTCGTGGCACTTGGCCTCCACGAAGTACCGAATTACCACTCATTTTTTTGGTTTGATCGATTGGAGGGGCTTTCAACCAATCATCTTCATGCATTTGGCCTGAAAGTGAAAAGGCAGCTAATGCGTTTTTGTAAGTTACCATTTGAACATGCTCCTCAGGAATACCCATTTTCCTCATTAGATCTGCTGTTTTAGGAACTGCCAAAGGGTCTGAAATTCCCCAGTCAGCTGCTGAATTAACGATGATGCGTTCTGGACCATATTGTTTAACGATTTCGACCATACGTTCCGACCCCATTTTGGTATGTGGGTAAATTGTGAAGCCAGCCCAATATCCTCGATCCAATACTTCCTTTACCGTTTCCTCATTGTTATGATCCACGATGATCCATCCCGGATCCATTCCATGTTCTTCTGCTACATCCATGGAGCGCGTAGTTCCTCGTTTTTTATCTCGGTGCGGGGTATGGATCAATACTGGTAAATCAACTTCTTTGGCTAATTCCAATTGTTCACGATAGAATCGATCTTCGGCTTCGGTTTGATCATCATACCCTATTTCACCGATTGCAACCACTCCCTCTTTCCCAACATAGAGTGGAAGCAATTCCATTACCTGCTCTGCCAAGGGGATATTATTAGCTTCCTTGCTGTTCAAGCCCATGGTGCAGTAGTGAATGATCCCAAACTGACTCGCACGAAAACGTTCCCAGCCAACTAAGGTGCTGAAATAATCCTTGAAACTACCGACTTCCGTACGGGGTTGTCCTAACCAAAAAGCAGGTTCAATGGTGGCTACTATTCCTGCTTTGTGCATGGCTTCATAATCATCCGTGGTTCGGGACACCAAATGGATGTGGGGGTCTATATACATGGGCATATTGTTAATTCGTTTAGGTTCAAATTTATTTTAAAGGTCAATGGTTAAACACGAGTTTCTTGGAATTCCTGACCGATTCTTTCCCAAGAAACTATTCCTTTTTCGATCGCTTGGATCAATTCAGGATGGGCGTTCAATAATGCTTTTGCAGGAGGAAAATCTGAATGAAAAAGTGCCAAGGCACCCCCTTTTTGCTCCAACAAATCCTCAGAATTCATCACCTTTTCCAGATCTCTTATAAACTTTTCATCTATATAAGGAGAAATTAATCTCCAAAGCTCGGGCATTACATTTCTTCCAGCAGCCCAGCGTTCGTGTGCAAAATCCGAGGCGATTTCTGCCAAGGCAGGGTTTCTTCGATGGTCCAATTGCTGGATTCGATATAGTGGTCGTTGCATAAACACAGCCTTCAAGACCATCTGATTCCAGTTGAGCTCAGGAAAATAAATGGTCGGATAAGGATTATTTAAGGCAATTGCATCAAAAACCAAAGTCATATTTGTCCGACAGCCTTCAATGGCACGAGGAATCATCTCTTCTGGATAAGGCATCATTGGCAAGGCCGCATAAAGCGCCTGCTGTTCATACAAATCTCCCGTTTCAAAAAGTTGCTTAATCGCTTCTAGCCATTCTTCTTTTTCAATCGAAAAATGAAGTAGAAGAAATGTTCTGGCAGTCTGAAGAATATTCCAAAACTCAGGTTGAAACCCTTCTATTAGTGAATGCGCTTTTTGCTTAGCCTTAATGCCTAGATTCAGGCTTTCTTTTGAAAAGAACCGTGAAGCCTGGGAAAAAGCTAAATAAAAGGCATTTTTGGAACCTGAATCCTGAATTTTCTTAGACTTTTCATCCAGCCAATTCAAGGACTTTTCATTTGAATTATTCTGAAGGATTTCTTTTAAATAGGCTAAATACTCTGATTTTGGACTCATTATTTCTTCGTTTATCCTAATAGGTAAATAAACTCAATCCCAACAAAAAATCCACCTCATTTTCAATGAAAGGAAGGCTAAAAAGCGACTTTCTGAAAAAAATCATAAAATCTCAATCTTATATGCATTTCCACCAGTGGTTTAATATTTCTCAAGCACTTCCTATACTTTTAAATTCTAATCTACTTGAACTATGAAAAAACGCTACCTTTTCGGAATGGGGCTTATGTTGCTTTTTGGCATGCAAGCCCAGGCCCAACAAGATGAGGTCATCGAGAAAATCATCCAAGAAGCTCGGGAAAACTCCCAGCTTAAAGAAATCGCCCATGAACTGATGGATGGGATCGGCCCGCGGTTGGTAGGTTCCCCTCAAATGCAAAAAGCCCATGATTGGGCGGTTGAAAAATACCAATCCTGGGGAATTGAAGCTAGAAATGAGCAATGGGGCGAATGGAGAGGATGGGACCGTGGCATCACCCATATTGACATGGTAGAACCTTGGGTTCGATCACTTTCCGGAATGCAACTTGCATGGTCTCCTGCTTCGCCAGAAGGTGGAGCTAGTGGAGAGGTTATCATTCTACCGGATCTGCAAGATTCAGCAGCATTCCAAGCCTGGCTTCCTAATGTCAAAGGAAAATATGTCATGATCTCTGCTCCTCAGCTTACCGGTCGTCCAGATTACAATTGGGAAGAATGGTCTACCGAAGAATCTTTCGAAAAAATGAAAGCAGAGCGGACTATTTTTGAGCGTGCTTGGCAAGCAAGAATCCAAAAAACAGGATTAGGCCGGCGTGAACTTCCCCAAGCTTTGGAAGACGCAGGAGCTTTAGGAATCCTGTCTAGTTACTGGTCCAGAGGATTCGGAGCTAATAAGATTTTCTCGGCCTATACCAAAAAGGTCCCAACTGTCGATTTATCACTAGAAGATTATGGGATGCTTTACCGACTCGCTGACAGCGGAAAGAAACCTATGATACATTTGAATGCCCAATCCAAAGAAACAGGGGTGCAGCCTACATTTAATACAATCGCTGAAATCAAAGGGACGGAAAAGCCAGATGAGTATGTGATGCTTTCTGCCCACTTTGACTCATGGGATGGGGGAACTGGTGCCACAGACAATGGAACTGGCACCATCATGATGATGGAGGTTATGCGAATCTTGAAAGAAGTCTATCCTAATCCTAAGCGAACCATTTTAGTCGGACATTGGGGCTCTGAAGAGCAAGGGTTGAATGGTTCCCGAGCATTTGTAGAAGATCATCCAGACATGATGGATAAAATCCAAGCCTTGTTCAATCAGGATAATGGTACTGGAAGAGTTGCTAATATTTCAGGTCAGGGCTTCGTCAATAGTTATGACTATTTGGGAAGATGGATGTCCAAAGTTCCGCGTGAAATTACA
>JABXHZ010000139.1 GCA_013373335.1 Cyclobacteriaceae bacterium
CCCAAACCCGTAACTTCCTCTTTGGGTTTGTAAATAATCTTATGAATGGTAAAAGCCGATCGATGACTATAATTACTCATAACTTTCGCCGCTCTACCCGTAGGAGCTAGTAATAATGAGCGCATGTCAAAATGAGGGAGCACCTTTACCAATGCAGAAATAAGGCTGGTTTTTCCTGTACCTGCATACCCTCGTAAAACAAATGTGGGTTTCTCTTTGGCAGGCAGGAGAAGGAATTCATCCATTTTATGGAAAAACTGAGCCTGACCCTGAGTTGGCTCAAAGGGGAAATATTTTGAAAAAAACCGAGAAGGCTTTACATCAGCCTGCCTATCTTTACCCATAGAGACGAAGGTACATGACAAGAGACAAAATCGGGAAGCAAATTGAATCAAAATTCGGAAACCGACTTCGGACAAGGGTCAACGGCATCTTGATTCAAGAAGACCGACTATTAATGGTTCAGCACCTAATGGGAGATAAACAGGAATTTTGGTCTGTTCCCGGAGGAGGTATGCGGTTCGGATCGAATGCAGGTGCTAATTTGAAACGGGAATTTTTGGAAGAAACTGGATTAGAAATTTCGGTAGGCGAATTTTTATTCGTTCATGAATTTCTTGAACCTCCACTTCATGCAGTAGAACTATTCTTCGAGGTGAAGCTTCAAAGTGGTAAACTCAAACTGGGATATGACCCGGAATTGGAAGGAATGGAACAAATAATCACCGATATTCAATGGCTAAGTCTACCGGAAATCCAAAAAATTCCTAAAAAATCCCTCCATCAGGTATTTTGGGCAATTAATTCCTTTGAAGATATAGGATTGTGGAAAGGATATTTTAATTTTGAAAATAAATACCTAAAATAGCACGGTTTAAAAACACCATCAACCTTACCTAGATTTTAAAATTCTAACTAAAATGAATCTAACCAAAGTACTTTCCTTCGTCTTCTTGCTGGCAGCCTTAGGTCTCGGATATCTCCTATGGAAAGGAGTCGATGACGTCGTTGAAGAAGAAAAAAGAATCGCGCTGGTCGAAGCAGCTATTATCGAAAAACTTCAAATGCTTCGGGATGCACAACTAGCTTACGAAGCATCTAATGGAAAATATGCTTCTACTTGGGACAGCTTGAAAACATTTATCCAAGAAGGTGAAATCTGGTTGATCCAGCGAACTGAAACCACCAAGCTATTGGATTACGGTAAGGAAGAGACTACTGTTACTTTCGATACCTTGGGATCTGTTCCTGTAATTGATTCCTTATTCAACGAAAGAAAATATCCTGACTTCAATCTAGAAGCTTTGGCTGTAGTGCCAGGTTCAGGAGGAAAAATGTTCGAATTCTTCGCAGATAAAATTGAGCGAAATAGCTATGAGGTTAACGTTTTTGAAATTCGTGACCCAGCTCCAATTAATCCTGAGCGAAGACTGAATAATAACGAAAAAGCATTGCGAGTAGGATCCAGAACTGACGCTTCTACAGAAGGTAACTGGAAATAATCCCAGCAATTTTGGAAACCACTTTGAAAGTTTTTAAGAGTGATAAGTTTGATGTGGAGGACACGGCGAGCTTATCACTTTTTTTATATCCAGAATTTTTAGCGGTTTTTGCCAAAGACCAAAACCAAGCCAATACTGGAATACATTTTTATCCTGAATTTGAATGGGACAAACTGGATAAATTAATTATCTCAGACCCCCTCTTAAAAAATGATGTTCCTGTTCGAGTTTATGTGCATCAACCTGGATTCAGCTTGGTCCCTGGAGTATTGTTCGCTCCTGAAAATGAGGAGAAATATCTAGAGTTTGTCCAGGAATTGCCTACAGAGGCCCATTTCTTCCACACTCCGTTAGACAGCAACAATCTCCAAATCGTATCATTTGTTGATGAAAAACTCAAAAGGTCTCTTCAGGCCCGTTTTTCTGAAATCAGCTTTTTCCATGGAGCCTGTTCCTTCCTTTCCTACCTATTCAAGGAACGGTTCAATCTGATTGGACAAGAGATTTTAGTCAATATTTTTGGACGAAAAATGTACCTAGCTGCTTTTACTGATCAAGAGTTAAGTGCATTCAACCTGTTTGATATCCCTTCTGATGAGGATTTTTTAAAGTATATCCTCATTATGATCAAGCAGATGAAATATTCTACCAAACATGTGAGAATTACGATTTATGGACTTCCCCAGAAATCTTCAATTACCGAAGAATGGGCGAAAGAATATTTTCACCATGTCCGAATCTTGACTCCTCACGCCAATCAAAATTATTCGCATGGATTCAAACGAATCAAAGATCTTGGTCTGTTTGAAGTTTCATGGCAATATCTGTAAATATGAAAAAAATAGCCATTTTCCCAGGTACCTTTGACCCCTTCACCATGGGACACCATGATATCGTCCAGCGAAGTTTGAATTTGTTCGATGAGGTGATAATTGGAATCGGCTATAATTCCACAAAAAAGAACAGGTATTTTGACATCGATATGATGGTCGAAAAAATAGAATCAGTCTATGCTGATAATTCTAGTGTCAAAGTAATCGTTTATAACGAACTTACTTCTACGCTGGCAAAAAAGCACGGAGCTGGATTTTTGATTCGGGGATTGCGAAATACCACGGATTTTGAATACGAAAACACCATTTCACAGATGAACCGGTATTTAAATGAAGAATTGGAAACGGTGTTTCTTATCACTTCTCCCCAATATGCTGCTATCAGTTCTACCGTCATTCGCGAGGTTCACAGATATGGAGGAGATGTCAGCGAGTTTCTTCCTTATCCGATTTAATCTTTACACCTTCTTTTTTGTCACCGGGATGGAAGTAGGATTTTAATACCTGCTTAAAAAGCCATCGCATGGAGGGATAAGAATTGATAAGGGCTGTCTTAGCCTCTGCTACTCTGAACCATCGAATATCAACAATCCCTTCTTCTTTTTGAGGAGCCATTTTTCGATCATTGGTACAATCCATTGCATACCAATACGTCTTTTTCAGGATGCTCTTTCGATCCTGCATGTAGGTATGCCAAGTATTGCATATGTGCTTTCCTAAACGCACCTCAATCGCACACTCCTCTTCTACTTCACGGACCGCACAAGCGGCAGGGGTTTCTCTTTTATCAAATTTCCCCTTTGGAAAATCCCATTTACCCAATCGATGAATCAATAGCACTTGTTCATCCTTCATCACAACCCCACCTGCAGCTTTGATGATAAAAAAACGGCTTTTGATAAAATCACGAAGTTCTTTTTTTGAATTTGTCACCAAGGTGATCGAATCGAGTTCCCGTAATTTTCGCGTACGTAATTGATAGAGAATCCGGATTACTAAATCAAAAGATGGTTCGTGAAACAATAAATCATCTTGCCACTCGGAAGCGGGAGGCAATTCATTAGGATCATTAAAAACTTTATCAAATTCCTTGGTCTTGGGTAATTGATCATAGCTGATCAGATCCAAAGGCTTATCATTGATAAAAATTCGCATAAAGGGCTTTTTTTATTATGAGTTTGGTCAGGAATGTGTCAAAAATGCATAAAATTTTCCCCCACTCCAATAAGAAGATGAAGCCTAACTCTTATTTTTGAGATATGGAAATCATATCCAAAGAAATCGCTGCTGAAGTAGCCGATCAACTACTTCAAATCGAAGCAATAAGACTTCAACCCAAAAAACCATTTACTTGGGCATCGGGATGGAAATCACCGATCTATTGCGACAACAGGTTTTCACTTTCTTTTCCGAAAGTCAGAAATCTAATCCGTGACTCCTTAACCCGAGCCATTCAACACTGCTTCCCAGAAGTCGAGGCCATTGCTGGCGTAGCTACCGCGGGCATCCCTCAAGGCGCTTTATTAGCAAATGAGTTGGAACTTCCGTTTCTCTATGTTCGCTCAAAGCCAAAAGGACATGGGATGGAAAATATGATTGAAGGAAAGATTGTTGAAGGACAGAAAGTAGTCGTGGTTGAGGATTTGGTGTCAACAGGTGGAAGTTCCCTGAAAGCCGTAGAAGATCTTCGAAAAGCAGGATTTGAGGTCCTAGGAATGGTTGCCATTTTCAGCTATGGATTCCCAATAGCTGATGAAAATTTTGAAAAAGCTGGTGTACGACTGGCTGTTCTTTCCCACTATGAAGCAATGCTGCCCCGGGCGGTTCAGAAAAATTACATCGATGATGAAGCATTAAAATCCTTGGAGATATGGAGGAAAAATCCTTCTCAATGGACCCCTTAAAAAAATAAAGCCGAATAATTCGGCTTTTTTTATTTGAAGATGGAAAGGACTTTATTTCTCGAAAAGTCCAATTGAAGCCCCTACCCAGTCTTTGTCTTTGTTATACTTTACTCCTATCATTTCTCCTCTACTCAATCTGGCTAAATTCCCAACCAAAGTTGGAGATTCATCTTCTTCAGGCCATAAAGCAAAAATTCGAACTTCTACCTTCACTTTACCATTTGGAGCCTCAATTACTGGAGCATAAGTAACTTTCTTCTGAAGAATAAATTGATCGGGATGCTTCAAATTTTCGATATCTGAAGGTTTGACATTAAACACAACCCCGGCACCTGAGAATGAAAAAAGGGATTTCAATACATAATTTTCCAAATCCTGAGGAATTTCCTTCAATTCACTCATTAAGGTGGTGTCAATGAAATACGGACTATCCAGATAAGGGAGAATGAATTTGGAAACACGCGTATACCAATTAGGATGACCTGCCCATTCCACGTCCAAATCGTCTAAAAAACTAAAATTCATTTTCAGATCCGGCCGAGAATTCAATTCATCAAAAATGACCCGGTTATAAATCCGCTTGATCTGAATTTTATTTCCAGAAGAATCTCGGTAAAATAATTTCCGGCCTTCTTTTTCAATCTCTGTTACGCAACAAACCGGTATCCCTAAATCACGACGACAATAATAAAAGTCGATTTTGGTATTTTGATTTTCGGGTTCGATTTCCAATAGCACTACTTCTTCTGGCCTGAACTTTCCTAGAACAGTTTTACGAAGCATTTCCAGATATTTCTTTTCATCAAACCCACTCAAATAGGGAGTGAAATTTGACAAAAATGGATAGACCGAAATTAGCTTTTGAAAGAGATTAAACTGAAAATTAAATACCGTTGGGAAACCCTGAACTTCAATCAATTTCGGAATCAACAGCCCGTTTTCTTCACAAATCCCAAAATCAATTGCCAAAAATTGAGAATGCGCGTCTTCATTGGGAACCTCTGTATTCAGATCTAATGCCCGTTGGGTTATTTGCTTAAAATCTGATCTTTTCAGGAAATAAATCAATTCTTCACATGCTTCCAGAAGCTGTGACTTTAGCGTTTCAGAGATAAAAAAGGGGGTTTCAGCTATTCGAAATGCAGGCAAAAAACCAAAGTCCTTTTCAATGCTCTTTAGGAGTTCCTGGTATTTTTCCTGCGAAAAAGCAGCATTAAATTGCTCGCGGACGGATGAAATCATAACAACTAAATCAAGGCTTTGGATTTTTTTTGACTTCGAACGTGATTGACACTTTGACGGAGGAAATTGGGAATCAATTCCTCATTGGTGCGATAGATTTTATCCTCATCCACCAGATGCTCTATCATATCCCGGAATTTAGCCTTGCCCTTTAATGCAATAATTTTCTCTCGAACTTCCGGTTTCTTCAAATGTTCCAAAAAGGAAACAGGATCAGCTTCTGGGTGAAATTGAGTCCCCACAATTTCATTGGTAAACCGAATGCCCATGATTGCCCGCTCATATTCTACATGATTCCGGATTTTTTCAAGGGCAATAATTTTTGCTCCAAGATGTGTGAACTTACGTTTATGAGGCTGAACTACCTGGTAGTCTCGGCTATCCACAGCCCAAAAAGGGTTTTCTAAATTATTAAATAAGGGATCCGTGATTCCTTCGGGAGTTTTATGAATTGTCATAACTCCGAAAGAGGTAGATTTCCGTTTGGTGATTTCTCCTAGTCCAAAATGCTTACACGCCATTTGGAAAGAGTGACAAATCAAAAGCAAATATTTTTTAACTGAATGGTTTTGATTCCAAATCCAGATTTGATCCAAAAAATCAAAGTATTTGATATCCCAATCTCCATTCCCTTCAAGTGGATTCCCTGGACCGCCCGTAGAAATGTAAAGGTCAAAATCGGTAATCTCTGGAAGTTCCGATTTACCCCTTACATCAAAAATCTTATAGGAAATATCATGTTGAAACCTTCCGAGAATATCCTGAATACAACGCATTCCCTGATTAGGCTCCCCATCATACATATCCAATATGGCCAAATGAATCTTAGACTTTCCCACAGCGATTACTTTTAGCCCTCAAAGGTACGGGAATTCCTTAAATCCCTTCAGTAAATTTACTAGTGATCAAATCGACCACTTTGGTCAAATCCTGCGTTTTTTCGAACACCGCAAGTTGCTGGTCAGCGCCTGTTCCGTTCTTCAAAATCTGATGAACGTAATTAACTTGATCTCTTGATCCGAGTTCATCCACCACATCATCAATAAAGTCTAAAAGCTCCATGATTAAATCAACCGTTGGGACTTCTTCCTTTTTGCCAAAATCAATCAATTTTCCCTCAATTCCGTTTCGCGCTGCACGAAATTTATTTTCTCGAATCAAGGCAATCCGATAGACATTATAGGAGATATTACTCATTAAGAGTTTGTACAGTTTAGCCACTACAGCCTGGATCAAAGCCACAATACAAATGGTCTCATCCACGGTCAGGCACATATCACAAATCCTGAATTCAATCGTGCTGAAGAAGGGATGCATACGAAGATCCCACCAGATTTTCTTGGGATTATCAATGCAATTGGTTTTTACCAAAGTCTCTAAAAAATTATCGTAGGACTGTACGGAATCAAAGTACTCAGGCAAGCCAGTTCTGGGGAATTTGGCAAAAATCTTAGCCCTAAATGCCTTAAATCCGGTATTTCTTCCTTCCCAAAAGGGTGAATTTGTGGTCAAAGCATAAATATGCGGTAAAAAATAACAGGCTTGATTCATAATCTGAAGTGCCACCTCCCTGCTCTCAATCCCCACATGGACATGCAATCCAAAAATTAGGTTCGAGCGGGCTATATCCTTCAGCTCATCTACAATGGTGTGGTA
>JABXHZ010000019.1 GCA_013373335.1 Cyclobacteriaceae bacterium
ACACATTAACTTCCTGTAATTTAAAATAGAATTCTAGGTAGAATTCGATTTTTTGAATTTAGTTCAAGGAGACGAATTTACTGTCTACAGTCTCATTGATGAAGTAGATTTTCTTTCCGCCAACTGTTCGGCTTTCCGAATTGTATGCTGCTACTTGGACAATTCCTTGGCTAGTTGATCTCAGTGCACTTAATTCCGATGCCGAGAAGGTTATGGATGTGCTTCTTGCTTCTTTTGTGACCACTTCTCTTCCGTCAGAAATTACCCAAAGGAGATTATCTACATTCGAAGGAACCCCTTCAATACTGAGGGAAACATCCCCACCAAGTCCGATTTCATCCGGTATGCTTGCACTAAAGCGAACAACCCCTGGCATAACTTTTCCTGTTGTATGGGAAAACCCATCAAAGCCATTTCCACCAGCTACAATCCAATCATTATTTTGACCTGAATTGATTCCTAAAGTCACATCTGTAAAATCATTGACATAGGTATTGTTCAAGTTTTGAAGCGGAAAGTCGTTCAGGCTAACTTCTCCAACGTTTACTAGGCTTGATCCACCTCCTGAAGAAGTGTAAAAATTAGCATTGGCAACGTCTAGTAAAATATCAGAAATACCCGGCACTGTTGGTGTTCCGGATGGAAGGTTTGATTTTGCTTTTATTGCTGCCAAAATTCCATCTGCATCTCCTGGAGTAGGAATAGGGTTTGCTTGGGTTTGCTCCAGCGGATCATCATCCTCACTATTACAAGAAGTTCCAATCCAAAGGATCGCAGATGCAAGAAATAAAATTTGAAAAAACCTGAGTTTCATGGTTTAGAAAGTTTAGTGTACGTTTCAAAATTCAACCTAAAATAATCTCCAAACCATACGTCATTTGCCCTATTCTTTCAATCGCTAAAACATTGAACATTCATGAAATAAGGCATATTGTAAAAACTTTTTTCTCCATACAACTGGGTACCACAACCCAGATATTTAAAATCTGGGTTCAAAATGTTTGCTCGATGGCCTGGGGATTCCATCCATAGTCTAACAATTTCTTGGGCATAGGAAAGGTAAGTATGAAAAGGCACCCGTATTTTTTCAGCATTGCCGGTATAGGTGAATTCTCCCGACTGCTGTGGTGGATCAACTTTCCTTCCGTACTCATAATCGAGCCCTGCGGTATTGCTGATATTTTCTGCTATTAAAGAAGGGTTTAAACCTACTATTTGAAAACGATCTCTTAATTTTCGTTTATTTCGAATTTTGCTCTGGTGACTGAAAAAACCATGCTTTGCCATATCATGAGCATGATCCGCAGCGAGTATTTCGATTTTTGGTGAGTATTCCAGCGGCCTTAATCTATTCTGAGCCCGATGTTGATTTGTGGCATAAAAGATTGCTGCATGGAGTAAAGGATAATCTATATCTCGCGGGTCTAAAACTTGAGATGCAATTTCTGAATTAAAAAAACTCTCCCAAGTATGATTTTGATAGTCTTCCATACTCCAACTTTGGGAGTAGGAATAAAAGGAAGTGGAAATACTCAAAACAAATAAAAAAAGCTTCCTCATGCTTAAATAATAAGAGCTAGTTCTCTCTATTCACGCAGAAGAAGCTTTTTTATTGTAAATGACTTATTTCTTGCTTAATTATCTTGGGGGATATTCAAAAACAAGGATATTAATTCTTTTGGTGTCAAAGCTTCACGGAGTTTTTCATCTTGAAGTTGTTGTTGGAGATGATATTCCAATTCGAATATCAGACCATTGATGAAAACCGGATCCATATTTAGTTTTTGTATAAAATGATCGTTTTTTCTAGGTCCTGAAAGCTTGATTCCGTAGGAATGAAAGACCTCTACTGCTTTCTTGAGTTGAGAATAATGTTGGTTCATTTTCAGTAGTTTATTGGTTATTGACCTGTTTTGTTGTCCTCTTCGACTTTTCTTCAAGTTATAAACGGGTAAAAAAGGTTTTGTTTCACTTAAAAATTCCCTAAGCTGAATTTTTTGAAGAATGTCAAAAAAATTGATAAGGAGATAAAAGTCACAATGATTTAGACTTTAGGATTAATTGGTGATACTTTTCATCGGTTCACTTCCCACAGTTCTGTGTTTTTTGGTCCTAAAATTTGAACCATTTGTTCTATCCCAAATCACAAAAAAAGCTTCATGAATTCTCAGATTTATTTTGAAAATTGTTGTTTTGAAGTTTTAAATTATGGCTAGGAAATAGAGGTATCGATTCGGCTTCCGATGATTACTTTTTGGCCAAACATCAAATTATTTTTTGAAACAAACCTCAATTCGTAGCTTTGGCCGGAATAATTAAGTTTTAGCATTAGACTGTTACAATCCTAATTAAGATGAAAGGAATTATTTTAGCCGGGGGCTCCGGAACCAGACTTTATCCCTTGACGATTGCAGTGAGTAAGCAATTGATGCCGGTATATGATAAGCCGATGATTTATTACCCGCTTTCTGTATTGATGATGGCAGGGATAAAAGATATTTTGATCATTACCACTCCCGATGATTCTGCTGCCTTTCAAAAATTGTTAGGAGATGGCAGCCAAGTTGGCTGTAACTTCCAATACGCAGTACAGCCTGCCCCAGAAGGTCTTGCACAAGCTTTTATTATTGGAGAAGAATTTATTGGACAGGATAAAGTTGCCTTGATTTTAGGAGATAATATTTTTTACGGATCTGGTTTGCATAAAACTCTGCAAGAAAATACAGATCCTGATGGGGGAGTGGTATTCGCCTATCATGTGACTGACCCAGAGCGCTATGGGGTAGTTGAATTTGACGAAAACCAAAAGGCCATCAGCATTGAGGAAAAACCAACTAATCCGAAATCTAATTTTGCGGTTCCCGGACTTTATTTTTATGATAATCGGGTTGTAGAAATTGCTAAAAATATCAAGCCAAGTCCAAGGGGGGAATTGGAAATTACCGATGTGAATAATGCCTATTTGAAAATGGACGCTTTACAGGTGGCTATATTGAATAGAGGGACTGCCTGGCTTGATACAGGAACGCATCAATCCCTGCTTCAAGCAGCACAATTTGTGGAAGTGATTGAAGAGCGCCAAGGGCTAAAAATAGGTTGTATTGAAGAAATTGCTTACCGATCTGGATTTATTGGAAAGGAAGAGCTATTAAAGGCTGCAGACAGATTGGGTAAAAGTGGATATGGAGATTACCTGAAGCGATTGGTTTCCTTAAAATACTGAAGACTTTTGGTTTAAATCCAAAAGTCTTCTTCCCACATTTTGAAGCCTCCTTTGAAGGCATTTTGATTGGTGCCCAATCTGCACCCCTCGGGTAAATCGTTCAATAATTTTGAATTGCCTCCACCTAGGACAATATCATCAGGCTGGAGAGCATCTGAGAAAATTTCAACAACTTTTCTGACATGCTTTTCCCAACGTTTTTGTCCATTTTTCTGCAAATAGGCTTTTCCTAAATAATTTTCAAATGTTGACTTCTTATAGGGAAGATGACCTCCTTCAATTGGAATGATGGTATGGTTCATGACCATAGCTGTGCCGAGGCCTGTGCCTAATCCCATAAATAGAAGTTTTTTTCCTTCATAGCTTCCCAATGCCTGCATTGCAGCATCATTGAGAATTTTGATGGGCATTCCAAAAGCAGCTTCAAAATCAAATTTTGACCAACCTGCTCCCATGTTGATTGGGTCATTTACGACCTTATTGTGCTTTACCACTCCGGGATATCCTATAGTAATCATATCGTAATCCCACTGGGAAGCGTGCTCCTTTACCAATGGAACCATTTGTTCCGGTGTAAAATCAGGCCCGGAAGGAATTTTGATGCGTTCGGTCGCCCCAGTTGCAAGTATTTTTACATTCGATCCACCAATGTCGATTACAAGGATTTTTTTTGAAGATTTTTTCATTCGAGTGATAAGGCTTTAGAGCATAAAGCAATTTCGCATTCTATTAACACCCGAAACTAAAAAAATTAATAGAAAAAGCAGGATTCCGATGCTTATTAAATCCTAGTTAATTTCAATTTAAACAGCTATTAATTTAAAGTGATAATGATCGTTGTTTTCTCTGTTCCTTCGAATTTCCTGGCTTAAGTGATAAAAAGCCTCCAAAAGGATGGCATTTTCCAGCATTCCGGCATAAATGGCTTTGTACCCAATTAATTCAATAAGTCGCTTGACTTGCTTTTTGTGATTTATTGAGTTTCCGCAGAAGTATGTTTCTTTGACAAAACCAAGGACGTCTTCTTCAGGGTAGTCTAGGCCAAGATTATTAAAGGCTTTGAATAAAACCGCATTTGGAACAGCATTTTGAATTTTTAGAGTATTTGAACTGGATAAGTTGAGGCTTTCCAGCTTATTGGTGCAGTCAATGATGATTTTGTCATCCAAATCTACACCTTGTAGACTTTCACAAATTGCGGGTAGATATTGATCTTCGCAACAAATCAAAACAAAGTCCGCTTGGATAATTGCTGACTCATAGGGACAGAGTCGATTATAAAATTTATTTAGAATTTTCCATTCGGGGAGCTCTGTATTGAAGTCACTTCTTACTCCGAAGACTACATCTAATCCGGCCTCTAGAAACTTTTTACCAAGGGTTTTTGCAAGGTTGGTTCCGCCTAATATTCCGACTTTCATACGTTTTTATTTAATGGTAGAAAAACTCGAAAACTACTTGATTATCAGACGAAAGCTATTGTAAATTTTGAGTATTGCAAAATTAAATTTTGGATTTTTCCATGATTTGTG
>JABXHZ010000262.1 GCA_013373335.1 Cyclobacteriaceae bacterium
AATTTTGAAAATGGAGAGGCATGGGATGCGATCAATAGAATTATGACCAGCCAAAGACTGGATTTGGTAGGCCTTCATACCCATATCGGCACCTACATGCTCAGTACAGATGCCTATCGCATTGCCGCAACCAAATTAGCTAGTTTGGCGGTGAAACTCGAACGAAAATACGGTCATGTCCTCCAATACATAGATATGGGAGGAGGGTTTGCTTCCAAAAATACCTTGAAAGGAGCCTATTATCCCGGAACAGATACAGCTCCTTCCTTTGATGATTTTGCGGAGGCCATCACATCGGCTTTGATGACTTCCGATATCAAACCGGATCATTTGCCTATGTTGATTTTGGAAACAGGAAGGGCTTTGATAGATGATGCAGGGTATTTGGTAGGAACGGTTTTGGCTACGAAGAGATTGTCGGATGGAAGACGTGCCACAATTTTGGACGCAGGGGTCAATCTACTATTTACCTCTTTTTGGTATGATCATGATGTCAGGCCAGTAGCTCCCATATCTGACCAGTCTGAGGATACGACCATTTTTGGTCCTCTTTGTATGAATATCGATGTAATCCGCTCCAATATGATGTTTCCACTTCTAAAAAAAGGAGATCGTTTTGTCGTGCGGCGTGTTGGAGCTTACAATATGACCCAATGGATGCAATTTATCACCTTCCGACCAGCAGTAATTCTATTGGATAAGGAGGGGAATCCTCATGTGATTCGAAAAAGAGAAAACCTGGAAACACTCAATTCCCAAGAGCTGATTCCAGAGCATTTACAAAAGTTTGATTTGTAACCAATTCGAATATGACTTTGAAAGTCAAAAAGCTTGTCAAGCAACTCGAATGGCTTGGAGTAGCAATATCCAACAGCTATGCTCAGGTCTTTTTCTCCGATAATAAGGGGTTTGGGATTGCTTTATTGCTGGTTACTTTCATCGATGTATTTGTTGGGCTTTCAGGTTTGTTGGCAGTGAGTTCGGCCCTCATAACTGCAAAAATTTTAGGTTTTGAGGAGAGCTTGATCCGAAAGGGGTTTTATGGGTTCAATGCCTTGCTGGTGGGGGTAGGCTTAGGGATTTATTTTGAACCCAGTGCCATCCTCTTCTTTTTGATTTTTCTCTCTGGGATCCTATCCGTCTTGCTTTCGGTGACTTTGGAAGGAGTATTGGGTAAATATGGACTTCCTTTCCTTAGTCTTCCATTTATTCTGATTTTTTGGATGTTCCGATTGGCAGCTCGGCAGTTTGCAGACCTTGGACTGAGCGAAAGAGGGGTCTATGTATTGAATGAACTTTATACGCTTGGAGGAAAACCCCTGATTGAATTTTATGAATGGGTGCAGTATTTGGGCATTCCGGATTCGATTAGATCTTATTTTCTTTCTTTGGGTGCGATTTTTTTCCAGCAAACTCTCTTAGCAGGTATAGTGGCTGCTTTAGGGCTTTTGATTTATTCAAGAATTGCCTTTACCCTCTCTTTGTTGGGATTTTACATTGCCTACTTGTTTTATTCGGTTTTGGGGATTCCCTTTTCTGAAGTCAGCTTCAGTTATATTGGATTCAATTACATTTTGACGGCTATCGCCTTGGGAGGTTTCTTTATTATTCCCAGTAGAAATAGTTACTTACAACTTCTCTTGGTGATACCATTAGCTGTTCTAATGACGGTTTCGCTACAGCAGATATTGGATTCCTTTTTCTTGCCAGTTCATTCTTTCCCCTTCAATTTAGTCACGTTAATCACACTTTACGCCTTGAAATTCAGGGTAGATAATCGGGCTGGGCTAAGTACTATTTTTTGGCAACAAAATACTCCGGAGAAAAACCTATACAGCTTTACAAACTTTATGAGAAGGTTTGGGAAAAACAGTTTTATCCCAATCTATCTTCCCTTTTTTGGAGAATGGACGGTGACGCAGGGCCATAACGGAGAATATACCCATAAGGATGATTGGCGGCATGCTTGGGATTTTGAAATCAAGGACGAGGAAGGTAGGACCTATCGAAATGAAGGAGATTATCCATCGGATTACTATTGTTTTGATAAAAATATTTTAGCTCCTGCAAAAGGTGTTGTTGAAAAGGTGGTCAATGATGTGGAGGATAATGTCATTGGTACTCGAAATCTGGAGGATAATTGGGGAAATACGGTCATTATAAAACATGGGGAGTTCTTATATTCAAAGCTTTCCCACTTGAAAAAAAACTCCATTCCCGTCAAGCCTGGAGATTCGGTCGAAAAAGGGCAAGTCATAGGAAAATGCGGGAATTCCGGAAATTCACCCTATCCGCATCTTCATTTTCAAATTCAAGCTAGCCCATATATTGGTTCAAATACTTTAGATTACCCCATTTCGGATGTGTTGGTTCGATACAAGGGGAAGGAAATGCTTCAATCTATTTCCAATCCGCCAAAGGATGCCTTTGTGTCCTCTCTTACTCCTCATCCTGAAATGAAAAAAGCTTTCTCATTTGTGGTTGGGGAGACTATTCGGCTTAAAACTTTTGAAAATGAAGAAGTCTGGGAAGTCAAGCGGGATTATTTTCTGAATAAGTACCTCTATTGTGAAAAAACCGATTCTAAGGCCTACTTCAAGGTGGATGATTTGATGCTCCACTTTACACATTTTGAAGGCAAAAGAAAATCTCTCTTGTACCTATTTTACCTGTCTGCTTATAAAATCAGCTTTGGATTTACTCCAGGATTAAAATTGAACGACACCTTTCCCGTCAATCAAATTTTCAATCCTAGAAGTATTTTTCTTCAGGACTTTTTGGCGCCGTTCCATGAATATTTACGAGCTGAATACGAGTTGAACTATCCTGAAAGTAACCGTGGATTTTCCAATAAGGCCCTTTCCCTAAAAGGCAGTATTCAGAAATCCTCCTTTGGAAAAACCATGGAAAGTTCTCGGTTTGAATTTATCATAGATGCAGCGGGACTCCGTTCCTTTGAGTTCGAAAGAGGTTCCCAAAATATAAAGGCTGTATGCGAAAGCGAGTGACGATAGTGATATTGATCTTTCTAGGATTTCTTGGGGGACTTCAAGCCCAGGAAAAACGAAGCCTTTCTTTAGTTGATTCGGAAACCTATTCCCTTTATCTAGCCAAAGATTGGGATGGGGTGATTCGGGTCGGAACTGAAGCGCTCAATAAGGGGATTGACTTCTATTAC
>JABXHZ010000189.1 GCA_013373335.1 Cyclobacteriaceae bacterium
ATATGAGTCAAACGGAATTGGCAAATCTGGTTTTCAAAGATCATCCTACGCTTACCAGAATCATTGATCTTTTGGTTAAAAAAGGATATGTGGAGCGTTTGCCACATCCCCAGGACCGAAGAAGTTTCCAGCTTCATTTGACTGACTCGGGCGTATCAAAAGTCACTTCTCTTCGTCCAAAAATCCTTCAAATTCGCGAGAAAGCTTGGGAAAATCTAGATGATCAAGATTTTGAGGAATTCAAACGAATTCTGAACACCATCTATCAAAATTTAGGTGGTCAAATACAAGAGTAAAAATATTTAGCACACGAATAATAACTATACGAACAATTTGATATAACGGAGGGTTTTCCCAAAAAAGAAATTCAACATGATCCAGACCGATATTTGTATTATTGGAGCAGGCCCTGTAGGCCTTTTTGCAGTATTCGAAGCAGGATTGCTCAAAATGCGCTGTCATTTGATTGATGCCCTTCCTCAAATTGGCGGACAGCTTTCTGAGATTTATCCTCAAAAGCCCATTTATGATATTCCAGGCTATCCTGAAATCAAAGCACAGGAATTGGTGGATAATCTAATGGAGCAAATCAAGCCTTTCCAACCCACATTTACTTTAGGAGAAAGAGTGGATCATTTGGATAAGCAAGAGGACGGTAGTTACATGATTACCACCAATGAGAAGACAAAGGTTCATGCAAAGGTGATAATCATCGCTGGAGGTTTGGGTTGTTTTGAACCACGAAAGCCTGCTTTGGACAATTTAGAAGAATTTGAGGGTAAAGGGGTTACCTACATGGTAAAGAATCCTGAGACTTTCCGTGATAAGCGAGTTGTTTTGGCCGGTGGAGGTGACTCTGCTTTGGATTGGACGATTTACTTGGCTAAGGTAGCTAAAAAAGTCACCCTAGTGCACAGAAATGAAACCTTCCGAGGTGCTCCTGATTCTGCCTCTAAGGTTTTTGATTTGGCCAATAAGGGAAAAATTGACTTGATTCTATCTGCTAACTTGAAAGAGATTTCCGGAGACGGAAAACTGGAATCAATAACCTTGGAAGATAAGTCCAAATCGCAAATCAAAATAGATACTGATTATTTGATTCCACTATTTGGTTTGAGTCCAAAGCTTGGTCCGATTGCAGATTGGGGTCTTTCTATCGATAAAAATGCCATAGAAGTTGATACCCGAGATTATTCGACAGGTGTGGAGCGAATCTATGCGATCGGTGATATCAATACCTATCCGGGTAAATTGAAATTGATCCTTTGTGGGTTCCACGAAGCAGCGATCATGATGCATTCAGCGTTCAAATATGTATATCCTGATCAAAAATTAAGTTTCAAATATACTACCGTGAATGGCGTCAATGCCTTTTAATCCTATCTTTGCGGCATGGTAAAATTTACAGTTGAAGATCAAGATGGCAATCGCCAAGAATTAGAGGCTCCAACCGATATGGGATTCAGCCTCATGGAGATTTTAAAGGCTTCAGATTATCCAATTTTGGCGACCTGTGGCGGAATGGCATTGTGTGCAACTTGTCATGTTGAAATTCTTGATGGACCAGAAGAGCTTGGAGAAGCTACAGATATCGAGCTTGATCAACTGGAAAACCTACCAGAATATTACCCGACCTCCCGACTATCCTGTCAAATTCGAATCAGTGACCAATTAGATGGTACTGTGATCAAATTAAGAGGAGAGGATGTAGTTTGAGATTTAAAAAATGAAATAGATTAGACCACCTAGAAATAGGTGGTTTTTTGTTTCCATCCATTTCAATACTCAAAAGCAGGTGATCCAAATTTAAACCTATAGGTGACTTCTGTCTCTACAAATTCTTCAGTCACAAAGTCATAAAATTGCTGCTGAGCAACAAGCTTGATGGATTGTTGCCTTTGGAAAAACTCCAGACTGATGATTTTAAAATGGGTGTCGATCTTGTTTGGATCGGTATAATAAATACCATCATCTCCAAAAAAACTCAATTCTAAGCTGTTATTTTCTCCCAGTTTTACAATTCTTCTCGTAACTCCACATCCCATGATAATTTCATCTTCCATGGTTTTTTCATTAAACCATTCGAGGAAATTGAAATAATCAAAGTCCATGATGGGGGTTTCCTTGTTCAGACGCCATTCGATGGAATAGTGCTCGCTACAATAGGAGAAATCATCGATGTGCTCCGTAGTCTGTCTTCCGGATCTTGAGATATCAATGGGAATAGCTGTGGTAATAGATTCAGCAAAGTAAATACCGTAGGATTCTTCTTGAATAGTTGGTAAATCAATCTTTGTACAGGCACTCAAAAAAAAGAGGGTGAATACCAGAAGTGAAAAGTTGTTTTTCATAATCCAGAATAACGATTTTCTAGATACTTAGTTGTTTTATGAACTCAAAAATATTTTGGTTTTCAGTTTTTTATAGCCGTGTCTGTTAAAGAATTTCTATTAATCGTTTTTCGGATTGTAAGTATGTTTCTCCTACAAAATCAGTGATTTGCCAAAATGGCAAGCTTGTTTTTGTTTAGGTTATTGTTTCGTTTTGAAACAATATTTTTTTTGATTTTCTTGATAGGCTAA
>JABXHZ010000353.1 GCA_013373335.1 Cyclobacteriaceae bacterium
ACAGCACATCACTTTTGTGATAGACAGGTGTTTCGGGTGAATTGATGTATTTAGGTTGATTTTTATCCTTTGTAAGTATCCGGGCACCAAAGGCAATGGGTTTGCCACTAATATTATGAATTGTGAAGATGACGCGGTTTCGAAACCTGTCATACCTTCGTGAAGGATCCCCATCTTTTTCTAAAATAAGGCCAGCTTTTAAAAGAATATCTTCTTGAAAACCAGCTTTTTTTGCTGAATTAAGAAGGTTATCCCAGCCTTCTAAGGCATATCCCAAATCAAATTTTTCAATAATGGCTGGAGAAAAACCTCTTTCCTTAAAATAACTCAACCCAATGGCTTTCCCTTCATCTGTTTGGAGGTTTTTAACAAAAAAATCCCGAGCAAAGCCTAATGCGATCAACAAGCTTTCGCGCTCATTTTGAGCCTGTTCCTGTTCCGGAGTTTGGGTTTCGTCCTCCTCTACTTCAATTCCATATTTTCCTGCGAGATGACGGATTGCTTCCTGAAAACCAATCCCTTCAATATCCATAATAAATTGGATTGGGTCGCCTGCTTTACCACAGCCAAAGCACTTGTAGATTTGTTTTGCAGGAGAAACAGAAAATGAAGGAGTTTTTTCTCCGTGAAATGGACAGCAAGCCCAGAGGTTTTGCCCCTTTTTTTTCAATGGAACATAATCAGAGATCACCTCTTCAATGTCCATTCGATCTTTGACTTTGTCTGTTGTAAGCTTGCTAATTCCCATAGATAGATAGGAACAAAGTTAATCTTGAGCTTTGATTTGATGGCTATTTCTAAGAACTATTTACCAAAGTAGGGAGTTTAATCTTCGATAAATAGCATATAGCTTTCAGAAAGCCATTTCTAGAAACTATCTTGCAGGCAAATTACAAATTCATGCAACTTTCTAAAGAAGCAATATTAAAAACTCTTTCCCGCGTTCAGGATCCAGATCTCAAACGAGACCTCGTCAGCTTGGGAATGATTCAAAATATTCAGATTGAAGACCAAAAAGTAAGCTTTAAGGTTGTTTTGACCACCCCGGCTTGTCCTTTGAAAGAAGTGATCAAAGACAACTGTATTGAAGCTTTGGAGGAAGACTTTGGAAAAGGTTTTGAATGGGATCTTACCATGACTTCGCAGGTTACCACTGTAAGAGATGCTACACCCATCCTTCCTCAAGTCAAAAACATTATCGCCATTGCTTCAGGAAAAGGAGGAGTAGGAAAATCTACTACCTCCGTGAATTTGGCAGTCGCACTTGCTGAAACTGGCGCAAAAGTCGGGCTGATTGATGCAGATATTTCAGGTCCCTCCATTCCTACTATGTTTAATGTAGAAGCCGAACAGCCTGCTGTCAAAAAGGTGGGAGAAAAAAACGTGATTATCCCTATAAATCAATATGGAGTGAAACTGATGTCGATTGGTTTTCTAACTCCGGCAGAATCTGCGGTGGTTTGGAGAGGTCCGATGGCAAGTTCAGCCTTACGTCAATTTATTTCAGATGTAGATTGGGGAGAATTGGACTATCTTTTGATAGACTTACCTCCAGGAACATCTGACATCCACTTGACCATGGTCCAAACGGTGCCTGTTACGGGAGCGGTAATTGTCACTACTCCTCAGAAAGTTGCCTTAGCAGATGCTACAAAAGGGCTTTCCATGTTTAAACAGCCACAAATTAATGTTCCCGTTTTAGGTGTTGTTGAAAATATGGCTTACTTTACACCGGAAGAATTGCCTGATAATAAATATTATCTTTTCGGAAAAGAAGGTGGAAAGCGATTGGCTGAAAAATATCAGGTACCATTTTTGGGTGAAATCCCCATCGTGCAAAGCATCCGGGAAAGTGGTGACACTGGCTATCCGGCAGTTTTGAAAAACGGAGTAACTCAAAAAGCGTATACGGAATTAGCTGAAGCAGTGGCTCGTCAGGTAGCGATCAGAAATGCTTCCCAACAAAAAACAGAAATAGTAGAAATAAAAGCATAAACAATGCAAGCAGAATTAAGAGAACAAATTGAATTTGCTCTGGATGCTATCCGCCCCTATTTGGAAGCAGATGGCGGAAATGTAAGGATTGTCGAGCTGACTGATGACAAGGTACTCAAAATCGAAATGACGGGATCATGCAGCTCCTGTCCTATGTCATCTATGACTCTAAAAGCAGGTGTCGAAGAAGCCATCAAACGAGCCATACCGGAAATCGTCAGGGTGGAGGCCGTCAACCTTACAGTGGCTTAATACAAAGTATTTAATGAATAGAATTCACCTTTTTTCGAAGGCTCTTCTGCTCCTTTTTGGAGCAATTTTTTCTTTGAATCAGGCCTTTGGTCAACAATTCACTATTTCACCTCTCGATTCTTTTCAAAATAATTCTTCGAGAACGTCCCATGAACATAATGAGAAATGTGGCCATGGTGTAATCGAACAACTCCTCATCAAAGAGATGGGGTATTTTGGAACTAGAGATTTTTTTGAGGATTGGATAGACCAAAAAATAGAATCTCAGCGAAATCAACCTCAAATCTTGGCCAAAATCCAAGAGGAAAAAAGGCTAATTCCCGTCGTAGTACATGTTATTCATAATGGAACACCTGTTGGTGAAGGAGCTAACATTCCTTTATCCCAAATTGAAAATCAGATTCGGATTCTTAACGAGGACTACAATCGAATGAACCCTGATGCCAATCTAACTCCTGTGGAGTTTTTGCGGGTAGCAGCTTCAGCTAACTTTGAGTTTGTATTGGCAAAACAAGATCCGGATGGCTTA
>JABXHZ010000388.1 GCA_013373335.1 Cyclobacteriaceae bacterium
GCATATCTAAATGCTGCATCGTTGATAGACTCTGAATCAACATTGGTGAAGGACAAGTTTACATTGAATCTCAATTTGTTGTCCAAAGCGCCTTGAGAAAGGTTGATTCGAGTATTTAGTCTTTGGTTGTTGGTTCCGTCAACGATACCTTGGTTGTCTCGGTAGTTAACTGATGCCATATAACTGGTATTTTGGAATCCACCAGAGATACTAGCATTAGTTGTGTAAGAGAATGCATCGCTAATCAATTCTTCTCTCCAATCAGTATTACTTCCGAAGTCTGTACCACCTCGAGCTACGAATTCTTCTGCAGAAAGCACAGGGATTAAATTAGTAGCCTGATCCATGTTAGCGAAAGAGTTAATTGTAACATTAACATTTCCATCTTTCTTACCGGAACGAGTAGTGGTGATCAAAATAACCCCAGAAGAACCTCGGGCACCATAAATAGCAGCAGCAGAACCATCTTTCAATACATCGATAGACTGAATGTCATTCGGGTCTACGTTTTCTAAGGAAGCACCAATTACTCCATCCAATACGATTAGAGGAGAAGAGTTGGCACCGAAGGTAGAAAGACCTCTCAATCGGATATTAAATCCGTTGTTTGGGTTACCACCTGGTCTTGTGATAGATAGACCTGCTACTTTACCTTGAAGTAACTGTGCCGGGTTGGATACGTTACCTCGGTTGAAGTCTTCAGGTTTTACACCTACTACTGCAGATGTAATTTCTTTTTTGTCTTGAGAACCATAACCGATAACCACTGCTTCTTCCAAGCTTTGGATATCTTCTTCTAGGTTAACAGTAAAAGTACTTTGGTTTCCAATCTCTACCTCTTGGGTCAGGTAGCCAACAAAGGAAATCACTAAAATTTGATCGCCAGGCTGAATTTCAAGTGTAAACTTTCCATCCAGATCTGTCGCCACACCCCTCGTGGTACCTTTAATTAAAACGGTGGCACCGGGAACAGGGTCTCCCAAAGAAGCATCCAGGACTGTTCCTGTAATGGTTCTGTTTTGCGCATTGGCCATGATCGAAACTCCTAATAGGAGCGTCAAGGCAAGAGCCAATGTTTTGAACTGTTGTAAATAATTTCTCATAGGGTTTTTTGTTAGTAAAAAGCGAAATAGGTATGAGTACTTAATTTCGAAACTAATGTGTTGTTTATTTTTTGATTTTGCAATATTTAGAAAATGCTCACAATCCATGTTCCATGGAGGGGATTTAATAGAATAAAGTATATTTTAGTAAATATTCATCAATCATCTATTTGTTTTGCTTTAAATTTAACGGAAAACGTTTTCCTTTTATTAAAAATTAAAAAATCGAATTTTTATTAAAAATTTGAAAATTTGAGTAAGGTCCTTATTCCGTGATTTGGGGATAGGATTACATTCTTAAAAAATTTTAATAAGTAGCCCTTTATCTTAAAAAAAATTAATTTCAATGGGACTGCTATAATAGCATTAGCATATGATAATTATTACTTATTCTTTTGGATATGTACTTTGTTTCTAACAATTAGAGTGTGATGACGTAAACATTTAACATATAAGTAAAAACCTCTTTTTAATCACGCATGCGCTTTTCAGGTTTAGCTCTTTTTACATTCTTTACTTTTGCTTTGTTTCCTTCCATCCTAGGTGCTCAGGGAATCCGGGGAACAATAACCTCCAATGAGGGTGAGGTTTTGCCTTTCGCATCGGTATTTATTCGGAATATCGGTGATGGGGTGCCTGCAAATTCGGAGGGATATTATGAAATAAAATTAGAGGAAGGACTCTATGATGTCTATTTTCAATTTTTAGGCTATAAATCCAGAATTGAAACTATTGCAGTTCAAGCTGGAGAGTGGACTACTTTTGATGTAATTCTTGAGCCGCAGATATATACTTTGGAACAAGTGGAAGTAAAGGCAGGCGCCGAGGATCCTGCTCTGACTATCATGCGAAAAGCCATCGCTAAGGCCAAATACCATCGCCTTCAGCTTCAAGAATATGAAATGACTGTTTATCTAAAAGGAACAGGACAATTGACCGATGCTCCTTTTTTCATGAAAAAGACATTGGAAAAAGAGGGATTAAACCTAAATGAAGCCTATACTTCAGAATCGGTTTCAAGAATCAAATTCACACTTCCTGATAAAATTGACGAGGAGGTTATTTCAATCCGTACAAATGGGGAAAATCAAAACACTTCGCCTGCACCCTATATTCAAACCAGTTTTTACCAAGAGAAAATCAATGAAATCATCTCTCCGCTTTCCAGAGCAGCGTTTCAATATTATCGGTTTCGGTATGAGGGAAGTTTTTTTGACAATGAGGTAATGGTGAATAAAATCCGAGTAATTCCCAGGTCAAAGGGGGAGCGGGTTTTTGACGGCTACATTTACATTATTGAGGATTTATGGGCGATTCATAGTTTGGATTTGAAAACATCCTTACTGGGATTTCAAATTGAAGCTAAGCAACAATATGCCCCAGTAGCTGAAAATGTCTGGATGCCTCTGACTCATACCTATCGCTTTTCGGGAAAATTTTTCGGTTTTGCAGGTGAATTCAAGTACCTGGCTTCAACTCGAGACTATCAGGTAGCTCTTAATCCGGATTTAACTCATACGCCTACTCTCATAGATGAAAAAATCGAAGAAGTTCCTACACAGGATTCTGATCAAGGGGAGATTTCAGCATTAAGCACTTTGGAAAAATTAAATAGTGAAGAACCAAAAACAAGAAAGGAATACCGCAAGCTCCTTAATGAGTATGAAAAAGAAATGCTCAAAGAGCAAAAAGAGCCAGAAGTGGTTACCGAGCGAAATTACAGCATAGATAGTTTAGCCAAAAAACGGGATTTAACCTATTGGGATAGTATCCGTCCCGTCCCGCTGACCGCAAAGGAAATCCAAGGATATAAAAGAGACGATAGCCTTGCAGTGGTTGAGGCCGCAAAAATGAGTGATGTTGACTCAGTAGCCCAAAAAGCCAGAGAAAAATATAAGCTTCTCGATTTCCTTTTCGGCGATAATTACTATTTCGGAAATGGAGTCTCAGTTGGCTTTAGACAAAACCTCACTAAGGTATCTTTTAATACTGTGGAGGGTTGGAAAGTAGGCTTAGGGATGTTTTTCCGGAAGCAAAAAGAAATCAAGCTGGCCGACAGTGTTAATTCCATAAGGAAAAGCTTCAATATTGAGCCAGAGTTTCGCTATGGTTTTTCAAGTAAAAGGTTCTATGGGACTACCGCAGTTCGTTGGTCAGTCACCAAGCCGACTTCAGGATATTCTTTTGGGGTAGATGGAGGTCGATATATTTATCAGTTTAACGCAGAGGAGCCAATCAATGAGCAGGTAAATGCCCTTTATTCCCTACTTTTCAGGCAAAACTATATGAAATTGTATGAGCAGAGTTTTGCTAGATTTTATTGGGCTCATCGGGTCGATTATTCTTTTACCTATAGAGCAAATGTGACCATTGCAGATCGTCGTCAGCTCTTCAATCAGTCCGATTATAGTTTTTACAACAAACCTGAACGGGTCTATTCTCTCAATCAGCCCGAAAATGTGGAAGCTGGAAATGCTTCTTTTCATGATCATCAAGTAGCCAAATTTCAATTTGGAATAGAATGGAGACCCAGAATAAAGTATGGGATCCGAAATGGGAGAAAATATCCGATTTCTGAACGAGCGCCTTTAATCAGAGCGGATTATATAAAAGCGTTTCCAAACTTGAGAACCCAAAAGGACTTCGCAGCGGATTTTGACCACATTCGTGTAGGGATAGAGCATGATTACACCTTCGGGATAAGCGGAAAACTGGACTTCAATATTACCGGAGGAGTTTTTCTTAATGCAAATCAGGTTTACTTTCCGGATTTCCAGCACTTTGGAGGCAATCGGACTATTTTCTCCAACTTTGGCCCTGCTTCCAACTATCGGTTTATGGATTATTACAAATACAGCACGAGCAGCTCGTATGTCTCAGGAATTTTCCATTATCAATTCCGAAAATTCTTGCTCACCCAATTACCCATGTTACGATTTTCGGGGGTTCAGGAGAACATATTCTTGAACTATCTAAAAACTGAAAACTCCCCGCATTATGTAGAAGTGGGTTATTCTCTAGATAATTTATTCCGACTTTTCCGAATCGAACTTGGTGCAGGCTTTGAAAATGGAAATTATTTGCGAGGAGGGATGCGATTTGGGATTGCCACCTTCATCAATGTTAATTAAATAAAAAAGGCCACTTTTTAGTGGCCTTTTAATGTAGGATTAAGATGGGTCAGACTTTCATGATTTCGGCCTCTTTTTTGTCAAGAAGCTCATCAATTTTTGCAATAAATTGGTCTGTTAATTTTTGAACTTTTTCTTCAGCTCGTTTGACTTCATCTTCAGAAGCCCCCTCTTTTTGTAGTTTCTTTAGGGAATCGTTGGTGTCTTTGCGGACAGTTCGAACGGAAATTTTTCCGTTTTCACATTCATGCTTAGCCTGCTTTACAAGAGTAACTCTTCTTTCTTCCGTCAGAGCAGGTATGGTCAAGATGATAATCTCACCATTATTTTGAGGAGCTAAACCCAGATCGGAGTTGATGATTGCTTTTTCAATTTCAGAAATCAAATTGCGCTCAAAAGGCTTGATAGCTAGAGTTCTTGCGTCAGGTGTAGTAATGGATGAAACCTGATTGATAGGGGTTGGCGTACCATAGTAAGGTACCATGATTCCATCCATCAAGTTAGGCATCGCCTTTCCAGCCCGGATTTTTACTAATTCTGCAGCGGTATGATCCACTGCTTTTTGCATCTGTTCTTTTGCGTCGTCTAAGTAAAGTTCTATTTCTTCCATGAGATTGCTTAGATTGATGTGATTAGCGTGCCGATTTCTTCCCCTTCTACGAGTTTGCTCAGATTACCGGCTTTATTCATGTCAAATACAATAATAGGTAGATTGTTTTCCTGACAGAGTGTAAATGCTGTCATATCCATGACATTGAGGTTTTTTTCGTACACTTCATTAAAGGAAATCGTGTGGTATTTTGTTGCAGATTTATCTTTTTCTGGATCCGCAGTATATACCCCATCTACTCGTGTTCCTTTCAAAACAACATCAGCTTCGATTTCAATAGCTCGAAGGCTAGCTGTAGAATCGGTCGTAAAATAAGGGTTGCCAATTCCGGCTCCGAAAATTACGATTCTTCCTTTTTCCAAGTGCCGGATGGCTCGTCTTCTGATAAAAGGCTCACAGACGCTTTCAACCTTGATTCCTGACATAAGTCTTGTGTACAAGCCAGCTTGCTCCAAGGCACTTTGAAGAGCCATGGCATTGATCAGGGTCGCCAACATCCCCATGTAATCCCCTTGCACTCGGTCAATTCCGGATTTTTCGGCTTGGACGCCCCTGAAAATATTTCCTCCTCCAATGACGATGGCTATCTCAACACCCATTTCTTTCACTTTCTTGATTTCCTGGGTATACTGTTGTAGGCGATTGGAATCTATACCGTAACTTTTTTCGCCCATTAAGGCCTCTCCACTTAGTTTAAGGAGGATTCTTTTGTATTTCATTTGTTAGATGTTTTCAATCTTGAAATCGACTAGCCATCGAAAAAAATTTCGACAAATATAAATTCTATCCCGCACAATGTTAATCATTTTTTACTTTTAGGTGCAGGGTTCTTAGAAGGTAATCAATACCTGGTTTTTTTCAACGCTTTGTTTCAGGCTGACTTTTACATCAGACACGATGCCATCTCCGGGGGATTTGATGATATTTTCCATTTTCATAGCTTCCAAAATAAGCACCACGTCTCCCTTTTTCACCTCATCACCCGGCTTTACTTTCAGGTCCAAAATCAATCCAGGCATGGGGGCTTTGATGTCCTGTATACTTGCCGATCCTTGGTCTTCCATTCCCATTTCCTCCAGTAAGAGATCGAATCTATCCTTTAATGAAACTGAAACGACTTTTTTATTAAGCCGAATCTGAAGGGTTTTTGATTCCCGATCCAAACTTACCAATTCAGCTTCCATTGATTGGTTGCCATTAATCAAGTGGAATCTTTTTGTGTCGATAGGTTGAAGATCCCAGTTCAGGTTTTTTCCTGAAACTAGAGTGCCTTTGTCAGTTTTTTCTACCGAAAAGCTTTTGTCCTTAATGATAACTGAAAACATTCCTACTATTTTGAGCCTTTAATCCCGAAATTTGATGATTTCGGATAAGATTTGCCAAATATCCAATAATTGAACACGATGCCAAAGAATATTTTGGGAAAGAATGCACTTTTGGGTGTGTTCGGTCTTTTGATTGCCTTATCCTCCTGTAAAAGTTCTCAGGAATTAACAGAATCTGAATCGGATACCTCCCCAATTGTTTTTTCCGAAGTTCCGGAAGAACAAAGGTCAATTGATTCACTTCGTAAGGCCCTCCTTACCGCCGAAAAAGAATATGAATTAAGCGCCTATCAGTCCAGCGCAACCAGGTATTTTGATATCCTAGATACTGAATTGGATTTGTCTTTCGATTATCAACGACAGGCGGTTTTGGGAGAAGCAACTTTGAAAATAAAGCCCTATGCCAAAAAGCAGCATGAATTAGTTTTGGATGCAAAGGATTTTGAGCTAGGCCGA
>JABXHZ010000095.1 GCA_013373335.1 Cyclobacteriaceae bacterium
CTTCTTTTCTATTAAGCAGTTTTGCAAAATCTACAGACTCAGAAACAGCTTCTCCATCAATTTTCTGAATAATCATTCCCGCTTTGATAGATAAATCTGCTTTATCCAATGGTCCTCCAGGAATTACCTCTGTGATCTTAATCCCATCACCTTGATGCCCATAATCCCAGAAAATTCCCAAAGAAGCTGTCTGATCAGGTAAAGGAATACTTCTTGAATATCGAGCTCCCGAATGAGATACATTCAATTCACCCAACATTTCTGAAAGCATTTCAGCGAATTCATAGTTGTTTCCAATATGAGGAAGGTATTTTCCATAGTCTACCCGGGCTTTCTCCCAATCCACACCATGCATATCAGGTGTATAGAAAATCCCCTTAGTTCGCTGCCAAACGTGATCAAAAAGATGAGCCCATTCAGCCTGTCTATCATAGGTCATTTCCCCCCTAATCTTGATCGATTCACGCTTCATAGATTCAGGATTAATCTTGGAAATTGAACCATTACTCAATAAGAAAAGATTTTTTTGGTCTTTATCCCATGTCAAGCTTCCAAAATTGGCATCAAGGGAAATCTCTTTTTTGGTTTCCTTGGTTCGTAAATTAGTTGACCAAAGGTCATAGCCTTTTTCAAATCGGGAAAGATAAAAAAGCTTTTCACCGTCTTTGCTGAGAACCGCGTCTCCAAGCATGCTGCTATGAATGGTCAAGCGAGCCTTTCGGTCTTCAATTCCTTCCCAATCAAATTTTAAATCCTCTACCTTGTCCTCTTTTGAGTCTGATTTTGTCTTTTCAGAATCTTTTTCGCTTTCCTTAGACTTTTGAAGTTCTTTCCAGAGTTTATATTCATCCTCATTTAGGTTAAATAGATCCCAAGCTTCCTTGTCAAAAAACAAGGTATATACATCCCGCTCACTTCTACCGGAAGTAGCATAACTACGCAAACCATCTCGATTGGTAAACCAAAGCATTTGCTTTCCTTTATTTACCCAAATAGCACTGCCATCATCGTATCCACTCTTGGTTAAATTTCGGAATGGTTCTTCCCCAGATGCATCTAGGAGTACTGCTTCTCCATTTACCATGGTAGGATTATACGTCGCTAACAACCACTTACTATCCGGACTCCAAGTAAAGTATTGATCACCATCTCTCATGTGGAATAAATCATCTGGAGAAAGTAGTGTTACTTTTTCTTTGCTATCTAAATCCAAAACCACAACAGATCTTCGATTTTCTACATAAGCTAATTTCTTTCCATCAGGAGAAAGCTTTGACAAATAGGCATCCACCTCCAAGTCAAGCATGGGACTTTCTTCAATTAAAGTAGCAGCAAAGAAGAATTTCTCTTCCTCTCTTTTTCGTTCAGCTTTGAAAATCTGCCATCTTCCATCCCTTTCACTAGAGTATAAAAGATATTGACCATCTGGAGAGAATTCGACAAATCGTTCTTGTTCAGGTGTTTCCGTAATTCTCTTAGTCAGGCTTCCATCGACAGAGGTGACAAACACCTCACCCCTCGCAATAAATGCTATCTCTTTCCCATCTGGAGAAAGACTCATTTCGCTAACTCCGCCATTGATGGAAATAAAATTGTCAGGATTAGAAACTGCTTGCGTCACTAAGCTTACTGCTACTTTTTGAGCTTGTTCACCCGCTCGAAGAGTATAAAGTTCTCCATCGTAACTGAAGCTCATCAAGCCATCCTCAGAAATTGTCAAAAACCGTACGGGAAAATTTTCAAATTGAGTGAGAGCTGTTATCGATGAAGGGTTTTCCAATGGCATGCTAAACACATTAAAACTTCCATTTTGCTCACTTAGATAATATATCTCAGATTCATCTGGAGAAAATACAGGGTTTCGATCCTCTCCATAAAAAGTAGATAACATTTGATGTGAATTGGAAGCAGCATCATAGAGCCAAATATCTCTTGCAATTCCGGATTGATGATGTTTTCTCCATTCGTTCTCTCCTCCTTTTTTATCGTGGTAAATCATTTTAGAACCATCCGAACTGCTTTGTACGTATTCGGCTGGAATGGTCAAGATTTGATCTACACGGCCACCTTTTACGGGAACCTGATATAATTCTGGTTGGGATCCTGTGGGGTATTGTCGATGAGCTGCGATATCCATGCGCTGAGCTCCAAAAATCACATGTGCTCCATCAGAAGAGAAATCGTAAGGGATTTCATCATTAGAATGAAAAGTCAAGCGCTCGGCTGGACCGCCTGATGCATCCATGATAAAAATGTCAAAATTCCCATAGCGATCTGAAGCAAAGGCTATCTTTTGCCCGTCTTTGCTCCAAACGGCCTTGTAATCATGGGCTTCGTGAAATGTCAATTGTTTGGCCTCTCCCCCATTACTGGGAACAGTAAACAAATCTCCCTTGTAGGTAAATACAATTTGATTACCATCTGGTGAAATAGCGGGATATCGGATCCACTGAGGGTTTGATTGACCAAAGACCATTTGACCAAGCAATACTAAAAGAACTCCTAAAAGACTGATTTTTTTCATTTTTTAAAATCAATAAGATGTGGTGTCGAAAGTAAGAAAAAACCAAATCCCTAACCAGAAAAGTTATTTTATAGATAAGATTTGAACTTTAAGCCTGGAATGCATTCCATTTTCTTTCCTTCCCTAAGTCAAGCGTCCTATATTTGCAGGCTAAATACCAAAAGGCAAAAATGAATTCATTTATAGAAGAACTACGTTGGAGAGGAATGCTCCAAGACATGACTCCTGAAATTGAAGAGCATCTAAATAAAGGCATGGCGGCTGCTTACTTGGGCTTTGACCCAACAGCAGATTCCTTGCATATTGGCCATTTGGTAGGTGTGATGACACTTTTGCATTTTCAGCGAGCGGGACATAAACCTTTCGCTTTGGTTGGTGGAGCCACGGGAATGATCGGTGATCCCTCATTCAAATCAGCCGAGCGAAATCTTCTGGACAAAAATACTCTTGACCATAATGTATCTTGCATCCAGCAGCAGCTTTCTAAATTTTTAGACTTTTCATCTGATACTGCTAACAAAGCTGAATTAGTTAATAATTACGATTGGATGTCTCAATTCTCCTTTTTGGATTTCATCAGGGATGTGGGAAAACATATCACAGTCAATTATATGATGGCCAAGGATAGCGTCAAACGACGATTGGAAGAAGGAAGTGGGCTTTCGTTCACGGAATTTTCATATCAGTTAATCCAGGGCTATGACTTTTACCACCTTTGGAAAAATAAAAACTGCACCGTTCAACTAGGTGGTTCTGATCAGTGGGGAAATATCGTCACCGGCACGGAATTGATCCGAAGAATGGGCGGTGGTTCAGCCTTTGCATTAACCGTTCCATTGATCACCAAGGCTGATGGTAGCAAATTCGGGAAAACGGAGAGCGGATCCGTGTGGTTAGATCCAGAAAAAACTTCTCCATATGCGTTCTATCAATTCTGGTTGAATGTGTCAGATGAAGACGCATCGAAATATATTCGAATATTTACCACCTTGGATCGCGAAACGATCGAGAATCTAGAAAATTCCCATCAGGAGGCCCCTCACCTGCGGATTTTACAACATGAAATAGCAAAGCAGGTGACAATCATGGTTCATAGTGAGGAAGATTATTTGATGGCCCAAAAAGCTTCTCAAATTCTTTTTGGAAAATCTTCGACTGAAGATTTGGCGACCTTGGATGAACGAACCTTTCTCCAGGTTTTTGAAGGAGTTCCTCAAGTAAAAATTAGCAAAAGCCAATTTGAAGAAATAGGGACTGTTTTGGACTTGTTTGGTGAAATGACTCAAGGAGTAATCTTTTCTTCAAAGGGTGAGGCTAGGAAAATGATTCAAGGAGGAGGATTAAGTATTAATAAAGAAAAGCAGACGGATCCAAACGGAGAGTTTAATTCCCAATTGCTTCAAGGAAAATACCTCTTGGTCCAAAAAGGAAAGAAGAATTACTTTATTGTAGAGGTCACAGCTTAAAGCTGGC
>JABXHZ010000064.1 GCA_013373335.1 Cyclobacteriaceae bacterium
GATAGTAGGAGAGATTAAGAGCATGGATCGAGGAGTCATCACTATCGAAACGGATTACTCAGATAAAGACTTTAAAGCAAAATGGGAAGATCTGATTGGAATTATTTCAAAAACAAATTATCTCATCACGCTGACCGACGGAAGAAGATTTAATGGTAAAATCAAAAGTGTCTCTGATTCTGAAATTCAAATTAATTACTATACCCCAGAATCATTAATCCGAATCAAGAAAAAGGAATTATCTAAAGAAACAGAAGGGACTGAATTTTTGGTGGTTCCTTTAACAGATGTCGTTTATCTGAATGCCTTGGATGAAGGATTTTGGAGTCGACTTTCTGCAAGTATTGACTTGGGTTGGAGTTTGACGAAGGCAAATAATTTGAGAACATTCAATTTGAGAAGTGGATTAGGGTATTTGGCAGACCGATGGAAGGTGAATTCGTCTTTCAATAACCTTCGATCCAATCAAGATATAGTAGAACCCACGAAACGAACGGATGCCAACCTTTCCTTTGTTTTCTTCTTACCAAAAGACTTTTTCTGGCTTTATGATTTGACATTTTTATCCAATACAGAACAGCTTATAAAATCTCGGGTGGGTAATAAGACAGGTATTGGTAAATACCTTGTTCATACAAATAAGTCCTATTTTGGTTTCCAGGTAGGGGCTAACTTAAACAATGAACAATATTTTGATGATGCACCTGGCAGGAGATCAGGAGAAGCATTTATCGGAACGGAATTAAGCTTGTATGATATTGGTGACCTTTCTCTTTTAAGTAATATTACTGCTTACCCTAGTTTGTCAGAAAAGGGTAGATTTAGAACAGACTTTAAGCTTGATGTGAAATATGAGTTTTTGGAGGATTTTTATGTGAATTTAGGAACGACCATAAACTACGATAACCGACCGGTAGAAGGTGCTACTAGTCTGGATTATATTTTCCAAACAACTATAGGCTGGAGTTTGTAGGAATGACCCCTATTAAAAGATTCTGCCTATTTTTTTTATTTGTTCTTCTTCCATTTACGGGATGGTCTAATTCTTTAGATACCCTTCAATTGAAGGATGGAACCCTTCTTGTAGGGGAAATCAAGCGAATGGAACGGGGTGTTTTAGTGATGGAGGTAGAATTTTCTGAGAAAAATCTGGAAATATCTTTTTCCAAAATTATAGATCTATCAAGTGATTTTCCTTTTTTGATAGCACTGGAAAATGGTCAATATTTTGAAGCAGAAATTGATCAAATAAATGCCGATTCTATAAGTATTCAAATCATCCAACCCACGAAAAGGCAGCAAAACAAATTAGGAATCCAGATTGGAGATATTATTCATACAAGTAGGGCTGATGTTATTCAATTTTTTAGAATTAGAGGAAATTCAAAAGGCCGATTTGATGGAGAAATTGGCCTTGGGTTCAATATGGCAAAAGCAAACAATCTGAGACAGTTTTCACTCCAAAATGCCTTATCGTATAACGGGAGCCGGTTTTTAGCATTGCAATATTTCAATGGAATCCGATCAGTCCAATCTGAAACCCAGCCTATCAAAAGGTACGAGGCAAGTCTGGTAGGGCTTTATTATTTACCTAAGGAATGGTTTGTTTTGGGTTGGGTAAGTTTCTTAAGCAATACCCAACAATTACTGGATTTGAGAACAGGTTATAAGCTTGGTTTTGGGAAGTATATTTTTCACACCCAAAAGGCTACCTGGATGGTAACTGGCGGACTAAATCTGAATAGGGAAAAATTCAGAGAGATAAGCACCGTACAATCAAGTACAGAAGGTGTAATTTCTTCGCAATTACAGATTAAAGATTTTAGCATTTTTGATATCAATGCTAGCTTAAATTTTTATGACAGTTTTACGGAGGCCAACCGGATTCGAAGTGATTTTCGATTAGATATCAGATATGATTTTCTGAATGATTTTTATTTAAAATTGGGAACAGCAATTAACTATGACAATCAGCCCACAGAAGGAGGTACGAATACAGATTACATCATTCAGAGCACAATTGGATGGATTTTTTAGGTCATATCCTTGATTTTCTCCATTAGTCGATGGCATTTGCCTCCAGTATCATTTTAACACAATAGACCAATTCTACTCACTAATTTTGCATTCTAAGAACCATTATAAGTATTCGGCAGTTTAGGCTTCATGTTGCATTACAAAACATATCCAAATCCAAATTCTGAGGAGTGGGTAGTCTTTGTCCATGGTGCTGGGGGCTCTTCTGCTGTGTGGTATAAGCAGGTCAAGGATTTTAAGGAACAATACAATCTCTTATTGATTGATCTTCGTGGCCACGGGAAGTCTACCGATCTTCCAAAGGCCATATACCAGAAGGAATATACGTTTGAAGATGTCACTCGGGATATAATCGAGGTATTGGATGAGTTGAAAATGCCTCCTGCTCATTTTATGGGAGTTTCTTTAGGGACAATTTTGGCAAGACAGCTTGCCGAAATGGAACCTTGGAGAGTAAAATCCCTGGTTTTGGCAGGAGCAGTAACTCGCTTGAATATCAAATCTCAAGTGTTAGTGTTTCTTGGAAACACCTTTAAGAAGGTGATTCCCTATATGTGGCTTTATCGATTGTTCGCCTATATTATTTTGCCGCGAAAGCAGCATTCAGAGTCTAGGAGTTTATTTATCAGTGAAGCCAAAAAATTATGCCAGAAGGAATTTATCCGATGGTTTAAATTAACCAAAGATATCAATCCACTTCTCCGTTATTTCAAAGAGGTGGATATCCAAATTCCGACGCTTTATGTGATGGGAGATCAGGATGTGATGTTTTTGGAGCCAGTGATCCAAATTGTAAAAAAGCATAGAAATTCTATGCTAAAGGTTCTTGAGCATTGTGGCCATGTGGTCAATGTAGAGAGACCTCAAGAGTTTAATCAGCTATCAATGGCTTTTCTGAAAAGCCTCAATTAATTATTCAGCACTTTTCTACATGAAAAAACAAACGAAGGTAATTCTATTTGTGGTAATCGCATTGGTGATCATTACAGCAGTAATCTATCCGAGACTGGACCAACGAAACTCCAATGACAGCTCCGTCACTTCAGTGGGGGCGGGCCCCGGTCAGCCCAGCGCTCTTCCTGTGGAGGTAGTAAAGCTTAAGCGTGAGACCTTGGTCAATCAGCTTCAGGTGACGGGAAGTATTTTGGCAAATGAATCCGTGAATTTGCGTTCAGAAGTTTCCGGTTTGATTACACGTATTGCATTTAATGAAGGGCAGTATGTTACCAAGGGGACACCGCTCCTTTATTTGGATGATGATGAGCTTCAGGCTCAATACCAGCGATTGCAGTACACGCAGAAATTGTATGAGACCCAGGAGAATCGTCAAAAGCAATTGTTGGCTCGTGAGGCGATTAGCCAGGAAGAATATGACATAGCATTGAACCAATTCAATACCACCATTTCCGATATTAAGCTGGTGGAAGCCCAATTGGCAAAACGAATTATTCGAGCTCCGTTTAATGGAATTCTCGGCCTTCGTCTGGTATCTGAGGGAAGCGTTATTGGAACCGCTGATGTGATTACCAGTATTGTAAATATTGATCCAATCAAAATCGAATTTTCTATCCCAGAGCGGTATGCTAACCTGGTGAAGATGGGTTCTCCTATTTATTTCTCAAACGAGGCTTCCGATGCTGAGTTTGAAGGTACTGTCTATGCTTTTGAACCTCAAATTGATGCAGCTACCCGGACAATGAAGCTTCGTGCACAGAGTCCAAATAAGAATAGGCAATTCCTTCCAGGAATGTATGTGAGAATTCGATTTGTGTTGGGTGAAACAGAAAATGCACTCATGGTCCCTGCGGAATCCGTTATTCCGGAACTTCAGGGGTATAAGGTTTACGTAGTGGGAGCTGATAACAAAGCTGAAGAGCGAATCGTTGAAATTGGTACACGTACCGATACGCAAGTTCAAATTATCAGCGGTCTTCAGGAAGGAGATTTAGTTCTGGCTACAGGAATTTTGCAGGCGAGAGAGGGTATGCCTCTAGAATACACCCAAATCAATTAAAATGGCCAGCTTATCAAATATCAGTATTAATCGGCCAGTCTTGGCTATCGTGATGTCCTTGATCATTATCCTATTTGGAGCGATCGGGATTTCACTTCTTGGTATACGGGAATTTCCTAGTGTGGATCCGCCGGTAATTAGTGTTCGAACCAACTATGTTGGAGCCAATGCAGACGTGATTGAAGCTCAGATTACCGAACCGCTTGAAGAGGCTATTAATGGTATTCAAGGGATTAAATCACTTACCTCTACCAGTAATGATGGCTCGAGTTCCATTACCGTGGAATTTGATGTAGGTGCGGATTTGGAAGCAGCAGCAAATGACGTGCGGGATAAGGTAGCTGGTGCCCAGCGAAGCCTTCCTCCAGATGCAGAACCTCCTGTAGTATCTAAGGCAGATGCAGACTCCCAGCCTATCGTCTTTTTGAATGTAAAAAGTGATAAGCGCAGTTTGCTGGAGTTATCTGATATAGCTTCAAATATTTTTAAAGAGCGACTTCAAACAATCCCTGGAGTCAGCAGAGTTCAGATTTGGGGGGAAAAAGAATATGCCATCCGACTCCGAATGGACCCTTTGAAAATGGCATCCTATGGAGTTACACCTTTGGATGTCTTGCAAAAAGTTCAGTCTGAAAATGTGGAATTACCTTCAGGTAGAATTGAAGGGGAAACCATTGAGCTTTCAGTTAGGACAAAAAGCCGTCTTTCTACACCACAAGAGTTTAATCAACTCATCATCAAAGAGGACCAGAATAATATTGTCCGTTTCCAAGATGTAGGTCGAGCTGAATTAGCAGCTTTGAATGAGCGAACTGTTTTGAAGCGCGATGGTGTACCTATGGTGGGCGTTGTGTTGGTTCCTCTTCCAGGTTCCAACAATATTGAAATTGTTGACGAGTTTTACCGCCGATTGGAATTTATTGAAAAAGATTTGCCGGCCGATGTCGGACTTGAAATCGGTTTTGACTCGACTCAGTATATCCGAAATTCCATAGCTGAGGTTCAAGAAACCATTATTACCGCATTCATCCTGGTAGTTGCTATCATTTTCCTATTTCTTCGGGATTGGCGAACTACCTTTATTCCGGTTTTGACTATTCCGATCTCTTTGATTGGGGTATTCTTTATTATGTACTTGATGGATTTCTCCATCAATGTATTGACTTTACTGGGTATAGTCTTGTCCATTGGTCTCGTGGTGGATGACGCGATTGTGGTATTGGAAAATATCTATACCCGGATAGAAAAGGGAGAAAAACCATTAGATGCAGCAAGAAAGGGATCGGAGGAAATCTTTTTCGCTGTAATTGCTACTACGGTAGCACTAGCAGCGGTATTCTTGCCGGTTATTTTCTTAACGGGAACTACAGGTCGACTTTTCCGGGAATTTGGAATCGTAGTGGCAGGATCGGTAATCATTTCCTCCTTTGTAGCCTTGACCATGACCCCAATGCTTAGCTCCAAACTATTGAAGCGCAGGGAGAAGCATAATTGGTTCTACGAGAAGACCGAGCCTATTTTCGTCTGGTTAAATGACCAATACGACAAAGTTCTAAGTCAATTCCTAAAAGTTCGATGGACTGCATTCCCCATCATTGGCCTCATGGGATTGGGAATCTATTGGTTGTTCAGTGAGATTCCGTCGGAACTTACGCCTACTGAAGACCGAGGAGAAATCAGGATCAACATGTCAGGACCAGAAGGCGCTACTTTTTCCTATATGGATAAAGTAATCGATGAAATGGTTGCTGATTTCAAGCAAAGTATTCCAAAAGAAGAATTGTCTGGGATTATTTCTGTGACTTCTCCTGGTTTTGGAACTGCAAGTACAAACTCTGGTTTCGGACGTCTGATTTTGACTGATTCTGAAGATAGGACCCGGTCACAACAGGAAATTTTCAATGTGGTTAACCAGAAGCTACAGAATTATACCGCGGTAAGAGCATTTGCTTCCCAGCCGCAAGCGATTGGAAATAGAAGGGGAGGTTTACCGATACAATATGTTATTCAGGCCCCAACCTTGGAAAAATTGAAAGAGGTGATTCCTCCATTCATGGAGAAAGTTAACCAAAGTCCAGCTTTCATTTTCGCAGACATCAATTTGAAATTCACCAAACCCGAATTAGAAATTGAAATTGATCGCGAGAAGGCAAGAAATATTGGGGTTTCTGTACAGGAAATTGCCCGAACCTTGCAGCTTTCTTATTCGGGACAGCGTTTTGCCTATTTCATCATGAATGGTAAACAATACCAAGTGGTTGGGGAAATGCAATTGAAAGATCGAAATGAACCGCTTAATCTTCGAATGCTTTATGTTCGAGCTGAAAATGGTCAGCTGGTTCAGCTGGACAATTTGGTTCGTGTAGTAGAAAAAAGTACACCCCCGCAACTCTACCGATTTAACCGTTTTGTATCCGCTACAGTATCAGCCAACTTAGCGGAAGGCGTTACCATTGGAGATGGATTGGAGGAGATGGATCGTATTTCTGCGGAAGTACTGGATGATTCCTTTGCTACCGATGTATCGGGTCCATCTAAGGAATTCCGGGAGAGTTCAAATAGCTTGATTTTCGCATTCTTATTTGCTTTGGTATTGATTTACTTGGTGCTATCTGCACAATTTGAGAGTTTCTTGGATCCTTTGACCATTATGTTCACCGTGCCATTGGCTTTGTTCGGTGCTTTAATGACACTTTGGTTATTCGATTTCACCTTGAATATTTTCTCTCAGATCGGAATTATCATGCTGATTGGTTTGGTGACGAAAAACGGTATTTTGATTGTGGAATTTGCCAATCAGCGAAAAGCTCATGGATTATCCGTTAATGAAGCAATTTACGGTGCAGCTGTTGCTCGATTTAGGCCGATTTTGATGACTTCCCTTTCTACCATTTTAGGGATTTTGCCAATCGCTCTGGGACTTGGAGCAGGCGCTGAAAGCCGTGTGCCGATGGGAGCGGCGGTAATTGGTGGATTGACATTTGCCACTATTTTGACGCTGTTTATTATCCCAGCTATCTATACTTATTTGACTTCCAAAGAAGGACGACTCGCAAGAACGTAATGAAGAAACTATTGTTTGGGTTCCTAGTGAGCCTTGTAATACAGCCTATTTGGGCACAAGATTCAGAGTCTTTAGATCTTGAAAAGGCTATCCAACTTGGCTTGGAAAATAATTACCAAGTCAAGATTGCGGTAGAAACCATCAAGCTCCGAGAAGGTGATATAGGGGTGGGTTGGTCTGCCTTTTTGCCTGTCGTGGATGCGATTTATACTCGTAACTTTTCAAACGAAGATGTAACCCAGACATTTGTAAGTGATCCGGAAACTCCCCGGGAGATCTTAGGTGCAAAATCCCGATC
>JABXHZ010000128.1 GCA_013373335.1 Cyclobacteriaceae bacterium
TACTTTCGACCCTAAAAACTTTTCCCGAAGATGAAGTCTTGCTGCATTCGTTAAATAGGACGGATCTTCATTTCCTTTCTCTGTATGCAGTTTCTCATGAAAAAGCGCCGAAATATCCCTTTTCTTCAAGTGAATAGCAGGCATCACAATATGACTGGGAGGTTGCTGAAGAAATTGGACGATACGTTCTCCCAAATCCGTATCCACCACTTCAACCCCATTTTTTTCCAAATAAGGATTCAGGTGACACTCCTCCGTCAAAATGGACTTGCTTTTGACAATCGCCTTGCAATTTTTCTCCTGAAGAATCCCTAAAACAATTTGATTGTGTTCTTGGGCATCCTTTGCCCAGTGAACTTGGATTCCATTTTTCTGGGCATTTGCTTCAAACTGCTCCAAATAGCTATCCAGATTGGAAAGCACATTCTCTTTTATTTGGGAGGCAATATTTCGCAATTCCTCCCACTCCGGAATGGTCTTACTAATAATATCTCGCTTTTCACGAACCATCCAAAGCGTTTCATCATGCCAATGAGAATTTGCTTGATGTTTCAAAAACTGGGTGGCTGCTTTAGGATGACTCATGAAAGGGCCTGATTTAGAATTTCAGCGATGTGCATAAACTTCAAATCATCTCCCGATCTATGGGCAATTCCTTGGAGATGCATCAGGCATGACATATCTCCTCCGGTCACTATTTCCACTTCATGGGATTCATGGTCTTTCAATCTGTCTCTCCCCATTTGCACGGAAAGGGCTTCCTCCGTCACCGCGAAGGTTCCCCCAAAACCGCAGCATTCATCGGTCCGGCTCAATTCTATCCACTCTAGTCCTTCGATATTTTCCAAAAGTTGCTTCGCTTTATTGAAAGGAGAGATATTCAATTCAGAACTGGAAGCCAAACGCAAGCCTCGCAATCCATGACAGGAGGAATGATAGCCGACTCTCTTGGGAAAAGAACCTTTTAATCCATCAACTTTCAGCACATCCGTGATAAATTCGGTCAATTCGAAAATGCGCCCTTTTAAATCTTTACTTTGATCTTTAAAGCCATCAACTTTAGGAAAATGCTCCTTGACATGGAGAACGCAACTTCCTGATGGTGCAACGATATAGTCAAAGCCGTAAAAGAGATCTAAAAAGTGCCGAGTTGATCCTTCTGTATCCCGCTCATACCCTGCATTGGCTAGAGGCTGTCCACAGCAGGTTTGTCCCAATGGGTAACTGACCTTACAGCCCAGTTTCTCCAATAATTCCAAAGAAGCAATACCCACTTGTGGAAAGAATTGATCTACATAGCAAGGAATAAAAAGTCCGATACTGGGTTCTCTATTTTTCATTTTTTACAAAATCTTGAATGTAAGCCTCCTGATTCAAGTAAATCCAAGAAAGTGAATTTTAACCAAAAAGCCATCATTTGAAAGCATCCGAATTTATATCTCCGGCTTTCCAAAAGATTTTTTTAATCCTAACTTCGGCAGCAAAGAATTTCCTACTATGAAAAAATACTCATTCCTATTCCTTTTGATTGCTTTCAGTTGGGGGGTAGCTTTTGGACAAATCCAAACTCCCGAGCAGTTTTTGGGCTATAAACCCGGAGACCGTTTTACACCCCATCACCGGATGGTGGATTACTTCGAACATGTCGCTGCTAATAATCCCAATGTAAAACTCATTCAATATGGCGAAACCAATGAAAAGCGCCCTTTGATTTTGGCCATCCTATCCAGTGCCGAAAACATGGCTCAACTGGAGCAAATCCGTATGGACAACTTGAAACGGGCCGGTTTGATGGAAGGAACCCCAAGTACAGCTATCCCCATCAACTGGATGTCTTTCAATGTTCATGGAAATGAATCGGTGGGAATGGAAGCTGCAATTTCGGCCTTCCACACCCTTGCTGATCCTAATAACCAAAAATCGCTAGAATGGCTGAAAAATCAGGTAATCATTATCGATCCAGCTATTAATCCGGACGGTCGAGATCGCTATGCCATGTGGTATAACCAAAAGATGAATACCACCTTGCAGCCTGATTTACAATCAGTAGAACATAATGAACCTTGGCCAGGAGGTCGCGCAAATCACTATCTATTTGACCTCAATCGGGATTGGGCTTGGCAGGTGCAAGTGGAATCCCGGGCTCGATTGAAAATGTACCAACAATGGATGCCCCAATTGCATTTGGACTTCCATGAGCAAGGCATCAACAATCCTTTTTACATGGCCCCGGCGGCTGAGCCTTTGCATGAACAGCTGACCGAATGGCAACATGAGTTTCAGGATATTTTTGGAAAGAATACGGCCAAATATTTCGATGAAATGGGTCGCTTTTACTTTACCAAAGAGCGTTTTGACCTGCTTTACCCTTCCTATGGAGATACCTACCCCATGTACAATGGTGCCATTGGAATGACCATTGAGCAAGGCGGAGGAGGACGTGCAGGCCGCGGAGGGTTCAACGCCATTGGGGACACAGTCACCCTGAGCTACCGAATCGAGGGGCACTATACTGCCGCAATGTCTGCAGCAGAAGTGACAAGCGCGAATGCGGATCGTCTTTTGGAAGAATACAGTAAGTATTTTCAAGAAAATTCTTCCAATCCAAAGGGCAAGTACAAGAGCTTTGTCATCAAAGGCGACAGCAATCCTGCCCAAGTCTCCAAGCTATTAGCCCTGCTTGACAAAAACGGAATTCGATACGGTCGTGCTGGAAACAGATCCGGATTGCGTGGATTTGAGTATCAAAGCGGTAAAAACACCAGCTTCTCTACAACCGAAGAGGATATCGTTGTATCTGCTTATCAACCTAAAGCTGTATTGGCTCAAGTATTCTTCGAGCCAAATCCGCAATTGAATGACAGTATCACCTATGATATTACAAGCTGGGCTTTACCTTATGCCTACAATGTGGCTGCCTATGCTTTAGAAAGTAGGCTGGATCCAGCTGGAGCTTATGAGAAAGAAGCATTCTCACAAAATGCCGTAGGAAAAACACCTGTAGCCTATATCGCTGCTTGGAAAGGTACTCGAGATGCAGCATTCTTAGCCGCTTTACTTAAGCAGGGGATCAGAGTAAAATACCCAGAATTCCCCTTCAAGACCGAGGGAAAAAGCTACCCGGCTGGGACACTTTTAATCACCAAAGGAGGCAATGAGTATGTCCCTGATTTTGACAAAAAAGTGACTGAAATCGCCAATCAATTTGGTATTCAGTTGGAGACAACAATGACTGGTTACATGGAAGAAGGAAAGGACTTTGGCTCTCCAAACATAAGAGTAATCCAAGCACCAAAAGTAGCTTTGGTGGGTGGAGAAGGCACTTCATCTTTGAATTACGGCGAAATATGGCACTTTTTCGAACAAGAGTTGGATTATCCACTTGTAAATCTGGAAATGGGGAATCTAGGCCGCTATGATCTCAGCGACTATGATGTATTGATTCTTCCATCCACTTGGGGAGGCGGTTTGAATAAAGCAGCCGAAGAAAAAGTATTGGATTGGGTGCGTAGCGGAGGAAAACTAATCGCTATCGATGGGGCTTTGAACTTGTTTGCCAATAAGGAAGGATTTGATCTAAGAACCTATGATACCGAAGAGGAGAAAAAAGCTGCTGAAAAAGCTGCAGAAACCTTGGCTAAAGTAGAGCGCCTTGCTCCTTACCAAGAAGGGGAGCGATTGGCTATTGCTGGCGGTGCGGCAGGAGCCATCTATCAAGTGGATATGGATGAGACCCATCCCTTGGGCTATGGAACTGGAGGAAAATATTACATCTTGAAAAACAATTCCAGCAAATTTGCCTACTTAACCAATGGAGTTAATGCAGGTAAAATCAGTTCCACCGATTCCTACCGAACAGGCTATATCGGCTACAAAATCAAATCCCAAATGGGAGAAACCATGGCTATCGGTGTTGAACCCAAAGGAAGGGGAGAACTAGTCTATTTTGTAGACAACCCGATTTTCAGAGGATTCTGGGAGTCTGGAAAGCTCGTCCTAAGCAATGCCATTTTTTTGGTAGGACAGTAAAATTTAGTAGCTAGTATCAAACACTAAAGATCAAAATTGAACCGGCTCCGATTTTCGGGGTCGGTTTTTTTATTTCAAAAAGAAGGATTTCACGGAAGATTTACCTTATATCTATGTATTTCTACCGAATTATATTCTTATGTATTGATTATCAATATTTTTTTCTATTTTTTCAAAATGATACAATAAACCTAAATCCTTATGAATACCAACCGAAGAGAATTTTTCAAAAAAGTGGGAGTGGGCACTTTGGCTGCTTCTGTTCCCTTTGTTCATTCCGCACAGGCTCTATCCTTGACTTCACAAAACTCGGATGATCAGTTTCTTCAAATCGGAGATAACATCGCGATTACAGAAACGGATTCGGGAAAAGTGAGAGGCTACATTCTCAATGGAGTATATACTTTTCTAGGAATTCCTTATGGAGCCGACACATCAGGAAAAAACCGATTTATGGCTCCCAAAAAACCAGAACCTTGGACGGATGTCAAACCCACCATCTGGTGGGGAAATACAGCTCCTCAAATCATGGATAACCGCTATGCAAATGTTCACTATTCTTTTGCAGATCATTGGAACTATGATGATGTGAGTGAAGACTGTCTTCGATTGAATGTGTGGACCAATGGCTTGGCAGGAGGAAAAAAGCGTCCGGTCATGGTTTGGTTACATGGAGGAGGTTTCACCAACGGAAATGGCATCGAACAAGATGGATATCACGGAGAAAATATCGCGAAAAAAGGAGACATTGTTTTTGTATCGATCAATCACCGCCTAGGTCCTATAGGGTTTACGGACCTTTCAGGAGTTGGAGGGACTAAATACCAGGATTCTGGAAATGTGGGAATGCTGGATATCATTTTCGCTTTGGAATGGGTTCGGGACAATATTGCCAATTTCGGAGGAGATCCAAACAATGTAACCATCATGGGCCAATCCGGAGGCGGAGCCAAAGTCACCTGCGCAATGGCGATGCCGGCTTCAAAAGGAATTGTCCATAAAGGAGTAGCTCTCAGTGGCAGTATGCTTAGGGCAAATGACAAAGAATATGCTCAAACACTGGGAAAATATGTAGTGGAAGCCGCTGGATTAACTCCAGAAACTATTGATAAACTCCAGGAATTGACTTGGAGAGAATATTTGGATGTGGCATATATTGCCCAAGAGCGGATGCGCAAAGAATTCCCGCAACCCGGATTCAGAGGAGGTTTCGGGCCGATCGCAGATGGAATCCATATTCCAAAAGGAGAATTTTTCAGCGAAACTTCCACTCATGCCTCCGATATGCCTTTAATGATCTGTACAACCTTTCATGAATGGAATCCTACCCGAACGAATGCAGAATTGGAAAAAATCGATTGGGATGGGGTGGTTGAACAATTAAAAGGCCGATTCGGCGATAAATCTGCATCCATCTTAGAGGCCTATCGAAAAGATTTTCCGGAAGCTTCCCCGGCGGATTTGTGGGCCATGATCTTATCCAATCGCCAAGGAGCCATCAATACAGCCAATGCTAAATCACAGCAAAACGCTCCGGTTTATTTGGCTTGGTTTGGATGGGAACCAAATTTATATGACGGACGGATGAAGGCTTTCCATTGTATCGATATTTGTTTTTGGTATCAAAATACAGACCGTATGTATACCCATACCGGTGGTGGTGCAAGACCACGAAGCCTATCGGATAAAATATCTGCTTCTCTCCTAGCCTTTATGCGTACTGGAGACCCAAATGCGGGATCTCTTCCAAATTGGCCAAGCTACTCTAGTAGCAATGGGGAGACCATGATACTCAATGATACATGTATGGTTAAAAACAAACCTGACGGAAATGGCCTCGCGGCTCTTAATTCTTAAATTTTAATAGAGGTGATTTTATAATTCTATTTGAAAGTCACCTTGAGCGGAGTCGAAAAGTCCTCGACTCCGCTCGGACTGACATAAGATCATTTTTTACCCACCTTATTTTTTTATTTCAAACGATTTCCATAAATATTCCTTGATTTTTTATCTAAAGGAGCATCATTTCCCATTCCTTTTCCCATAAATTAGGCGCTTTCAATTTGACAACTATGACCGACTTTAAAAATTATAGCGTTCCTTATGAGATCGCTCCTGAATATTCTAAAAAAGTGGCCTACTTCTCCATGGAGTTTGCCATTCACCAACCGCTAAAGATCTATTCCGGAGGTTTGGGATTCCTTTCAGGCTCTCATCTTCGAAGTGCTTACGAATTAGGACAGAATCTTATCGGAATCGGGATTCTTTGGAAATATGGCTATTACGACCAATCGCGGAACCAAGATCAAACTCTGAAGCCTGAATGGTATGAAAAAACCTATAGCTTCTTGGTGGATACAGGAATCAAGTTTCGAGTAACCGTCCACGATGTTCCAGTTTGGGTAAAGGCTTGGTATCTGCCGCCTGATACCTTTAAATCTGCTCCTCTTTTCTTGTTAAGTACCGATTTACCGGAAAATGATTATTTGAGCCAAACTATTACTCATAAGTTGTATGACTCAGATACAGCGGCAAAGGTTGCTCAGTGTCTTCTTCTAGGTATTGGAGGAGCCAAATTGTTGGATGAACTAAATTTCAATCCGGATGTCTACCATTTGAACGAGGCGCATGGGGTCAGTGCTGTTTTCCACTTGATGCGGAAATTTGGCAATAAAGAGGAAGTCAAAAAGCGACTGGTATTTACTACCCATACGCCAGAAGAAGCCGGAAATGAAAAGCACGACATTCACCTCTTGAATAAGATGAGCTTTTTCAATGGGTTCAGCATAGAGGAAGTAAAAGAAATGGTGGGCTTCACAGGAGATATTTTTAATCACAGTCTTGCTGCGCTTCGTTTTGCAAGAAAAGCCAATGGCGTTTCCAAATTACATGGGGAAGTAAGTCGGGAAATGTGGAAGTTTTATCCCAACATCCCGGAAATCACGCATATCACCAATTCTCAAAATTTCAAATACTGGTCTGATAAGCAATTGTACCGATTCATGGAAAATGATGACGAAGCAGGTTTTGATGACCGAAAATGGTACTTGAAAAAACGGGCTTTTGAAATCGTTGCTGATCAAACAGGAAAATTATTCAACCCGAATGTATTGACGATCGTGTGGGCGCGCCGATTTGCCAGCTATAAGCGAGCAGAATTAATCACCCGGGACGTCCGCAGATTCGATGCCTTGATGAGAAATACCAAATTCCCGATACAAATTATTTGGGCGGGAAAACCGTATCCATTGGACTATAATGCCATTTCGGTATTCAACCAATTGGTGCATTTGAGTAAAAACTATCCTAATATGGCGGTTTGCACAGGCTATGAGCTCACTTTAAGTAAGCGCTTGAAGCAAGCCTCGGACATTTGGTTGAATAACCCGAGAGTTCCACGCGAAGCTTCAGGAACTTCAGGGATGACCGCATCCATGAATGGCGGGGTGAACTTTTCAACTTTTGATGGCTGGATCTGCGAATTTGCAGAACATGGAAAAAACAGTTTCATCGTCCCTCCTGCTGACTATGCCTCCATGCATGTGGAAGATCAGGATGATTATGATTTGGACAAACTTTATGATGTCTTGGAAAATGAAATCCTCCCGATTTATTACGATGACCGGGAACGTTGGAGAGAAATCGTTCAAAAGGGAATGAAAGATGTCATTGGTTTCTTCGAAAGTAATCGAATGGCCAAAGAATACTATGAAATCATGTACAAAGACTAAGATCTGAATAGAATTTTCACCAATTCCAGAGCTCAGCAAGGATTTTCCAAGCTGAGCTTTTATTTTTCTAAACCAATTCAAAAAACCCATGAAAAAATTCTTACCGCTTGTTGCCTTTTTGCTTTCATTTTCCTCCATAGCACAGGATTTAATGCCTCCTTTGCTACCATGGTCTGGAAAATCCGAAACTTTGATAGTGGAAGACAGCCACCCTTGGGTAACTCCTGGTGAATTATCTGATTTGACTGAATCCCCCACCTATGCGGAGACCATGGCTTGGCTTCAACGATTGGCGGACTCCTCTCCCCTTTTGGAGATGAAATCAATTGGCAAAAGTGAACAAGGAAGGGATATTTTTCTACTCATTGCTTCTAAAAACAAAGCATTTTCTTCAGAAGAATTTGCCAAAGAAAATAAAGCAACATTGTTTTTTCACGGAGGAATTCATGCTGGGGAAATTGATGGAAAAGATGCAGGGATGATGCTGTTGAGAGATATTATTCATGGAAATAAAGCATCCCTGTTAGACCAGGCGAATATTCTTTTCATCCCTATCCTGAATGTGGATGGACACGAGCGCCGAAGCCCCTTTGGTCGGGTAAATCAACGTGGCCCTAAAGAAATGGGATGGCGAACCAATGCCCGGAACTTGAACCTCAACCGTGATTATTCAAAAATTGAAACGGCAGGAGTACAGGCAGTCATTGGAGTGCTCAATGACTATCAACCTGACCTGTATGTCGATGTACATGTGACAGACGGCGCGGATTACCAATACGATGTCACCTATGGCTATGTGAAAACGGGAGGCTATTCACCTTCGATAAGCCAATTTCTTTCAGAAACTTTTCAACCTGAAATGGATCAGGCTCTGGAAGACTGGGGACATATCCCTGGCCCCCTGCTATTTGCAGCCAATGGAGATGATTTTTCAGAGGGAAATATTGCCTTTTCCTTTAGTCCAAGGTTCTCCCATACCTATGGAGATGCAAGACATATTCCTTCGATTTTGATCGAAAATCACTCTCTGAAGCCATTTAAGCAGCGAGTGTTGGGGACCTATGTATTTATGGAACAAGCGATCAAAACCATCGCGAAACACTATCAATCCATTCAACAAGCAATCGAAGCAGATCAAAATCAAGCTAAAGAATCCATTGCCGTTAAATATAAATTCCGGGACGCACCAGCAGATACCATGGATTTCAAAGGAATCGCTTCTAGAAAAGAAAAGTCCAACATCACAGGCGCAGACTATGTCGTTTGGGAAGGGAAAGCCATCAATCAGCAGGTTCCTTCGCTTTTGATGGATGTACCCGTACAGACAGTGCCCATTCCGAAGGCTTATTGGATTTCATCCGAATGGGGAGGAGTGATTGAAAAGCTGCGAATCCACGGTGTGAAAATGGAAGTCCTCGATCAGCCTAGGGAGCTGAGATTAGAATATTCCAAAGTGACAGATTTCAAAATGGTGGGTCAGCCCTACGAGGGTATGATGCGAGTGCAAGATTTTGGATCGGAAAAATTTTATCGAACCCAAACATTTCTTCCCGGTTCGGTAAGAATCAAAACTGACCAAGATTTGGGTGAGCTAATCGTGATTCTTTTAGAACCCGAATCTGTGGATAGCTTTTTCCAATGGGGATATTTCAATTCAATTTTTTCCCAAACGGAATACATAGAAACCTACATCATGGAACCTATGATAGCACAGATGCTGGAAGAAAATCCGGACTTGAAAGCAGAATTTGAAGCAAAAAAGACCGCAGAGCCTGAATTTGCCCAAAATCCAAGGAGGGTTTATCGCTGGTTCTATGAAAAAACTCCCTATTTCGACCAAAACTGGAAAGTGATTCCAATCGGTCGGGAATGGTAATTCTATTCGAAAAATAAAAAATCCTACACCTAGCCGTGAAAATCAAAAACCTAGATGGCAGGTGTAGGATCTTATTAACAGCAAATTAGCATGCTTGGAGCTTGGATGAGCTCGAGATGGATATAAGAAAGGGTAGTACTTTCCATTACCATCCACCGCCTAAAGCGGCATAAAGCGCAGCATAGGAACTCAATAATTCCTGTTTGGTTCCAGCAAAATTCAATTGCGCATCAAATGCCTGCCGCTGAGATTCCAAGTATTCTAAATAGGAAGTGACACCTTGATTATAGCGTTCTTGTGAAAGGAATTGGGCTTTTACTGCAGCCCGAACATGTTCTTTTCGCGCAATCAACTCTTTTTTCAGAGATTTAATAGAATAGAGGAGGTTTTCAACTTCCTCATAGGCACTCAAGACAGTCCGTTCATAATTCAGAATCGCTTGTCGGGTTCTACTCTCTTCGATATCCACTTGACGCTGCAGAGCTCCCCAATTAAACAAAGGCCCCATGATACTTCCCCCAATATTCCAAGAAGCACCATTACTCCCCAAGGAGGAAAACTGGGATCCGGCAACCCCTAATATACCCGAAAGGGAAATATTGGGGAGACGATTGGCTTTCGCAGCACCCAGGAGTGCATTGGAGGCTACAAGGTCTTGTTCGGCAATCAAAATATCCGGCCTTCTAACCAGTAATTGCCCTGGCAAAATCTCCGGAAAGACGATTTCCTCAGGTTGGTCCAACAAAGAAATCCCAGTTTCTTTTCTGTCTGGCAATTCCCCTATTAATCGACTGAGAAGGTTTTCAGAAGAGACGATCAAGCGTTCCCAAATCGGAATACTTCCTGCTGCTATCGCTTCCTGAATTTGTGCTTGGTTGAGATCAATCTCAGCAATAATCCCCTTATCAAATCGCTGTTCAATAATGGAAAGCATACTATCCCGAAGGCTGAGAGTCTGCTCGGATATTTCCAATCTCATTTTGTATTCAAGCAATCGGAAATAGGTTTCAGCAACCGTATTTACCAAACTCAACTTGACGGCTCGGTATCCTTCTTCCGAAGCTAAAATAGATGCCCTTGCAGCTTCATTCAATCTGCGGTATTTCCCCCAAAAATCAATCTCCCAATTAACCGATCCAAACCCGGTAAAAACATTTTGGGTAGACCCCAAGGAAAATCCAGCGAAGTTCCCCCGCTGCACTCCTCCGGAGTAACCTACGGAAGGCAACATTTGGGAGCGCTGAATAACCAAAGCAGACTGGGCTTGCAGAATTGACTCAGCAGCAATTTCTAAATCCTGATTGTTTTCCAAAGCTTTTTGGATCAAGTCTTGCAACACTTCATCCGAAAACAGCTCGAACCATTCGATATTGATGGCAGAATCAATCGCCAAGGTATCCACATTGACAGTCATCGAATCCAAAACTCTTTCGAGATTATCCGTGCGGTAACTCTCGTAAGTTTGAACCGTGGCTCCTTGATAATTCTGGCCGGATTTACAGGACCATAGCGCAAACAGAATGAGTATTAATCCAAAAAAACGTTTCATTTCTCGCTTGTTTTTACTGCTAAATCTCGTTTTTCTTCATATCGGGCAAGCTTTCCGACCAAGACGAAAAGCATTGGATAGAGAAACAAACCTAGAAAAGTAGCCACTCCAATTCCTCCCAGAAGAGCCATTCCCATTACTTTTCGGGCTATAGCCCCCGATCCACTTGCCAAAATCAATGGCAAAACACCCAAGATAAAAGAGAATACCGTCATCAAAATCGGACGGAAACGCAACTTGGCAGATTCTACTGCTGCATCAAACAAACTCAGCCCCTCATCGAATTTGATTTTGGCAAATTCCACAATCAGAATAGCATTTTTTGCTGCCATGGCAATGAGCATAACCAAGGAAATTTGGGCGAAGATATTGTTCAGGTAAAGCTCATCAAATTGCCTGGCCAAATACAGGAATAGAAAGGCTCCAAAGAGTGCAAATGGAGTTCCCAAAAGGATCGCAAAAGGCATGGACCAGGACTCGTATTGGGCTGCCAAAATCAAGAATACAAAGATCAATGAGAACCCGAATACTATTCCAGCCTGTCCGGAGGCTGCCCGCTCTTGATAACTCATCGCATTCCAGCTGTAGGTCATATCCTCTGGTAAGACCTCTGCTGCTACTTCCTCTAGAGCATCCAAAGCTTGTGTGGAAGAATAGCCGGGGGCAGGACTCCCAGTTACTTCTGCTGAACGGAAGAGGTTAAATCGATTGGTATAATCCGGACCAGAAATGGGTTTGACTGTCACAAAACTGGAAATTGGAACTGGTTTACCCTCTGCGTTTTTGATATAAAAAAGCTCTAGCCCCTCTTCTCCTTGTCTATATTCAGGTTCGGCTTGAATGTAAGCCTTATACAATCTTCCAAATCGATTAAAATCATTGACATAAGCTCCCCCTAAATAGGCTGCAAATGTGTTGTATACGTCATTAAGTTGAAGACCGGCTTTTAGGATCTTTTCCTCATCAATTTGGATGAATCGTTGTGGAACAGTCGCTTGATAGGTGGTGAAGGCAGAAGCTATTTCGGGACGGCTTTTTGCAGCCTCAATAAAGGCGTAAGTATGTTGAGCCAAATAAGCTGGGTCTTTTCCCTCCTTATCCTGAATCATGATACTAAAACCAGATCCATTCCCCAGGCCAGGAATCGCGGGTGGTCCGAAACTAACCACCTGACCGGCTTTTATTTGGGTAGCAAACAGCCTGTTTAGCCGACTCATCATTTCTGCGGCTGTGGCTTCCCGATCATCCCAATTCTTCAAGGTAACAAACATAAAACCTGTGTTGGGAATGAAGGAGCCAGCCAACAAACTAAAGCCGGAAAGGCCTGTCGCATATTCAACTTCTTCCTGAGCCATCACAATTTCCTCCACCTGACGCATGACTTCGTCTGTACGCTGCATGGATGAGGCATTGGGCAATTGAACATTGACGAATAAATAGCCTTGATCTTCTTCGGGTAGGAATCCTCCTGGAACCATTTTCCCAAAAATCCCCGCAGCAATCAGGGTAATGACTACATAAACCACTCCTCGTTTTAATTTGCCAGCAAACAGCTTGGCTATTCCCGTATATCGGTCTGTATTGGTATCAAACCAGCGGTTAAAAGCACCAAAAAACCGTCCCAAAGGTCCCTTTTGTGGACCAGAAGAACTTTTCAATAACAA
>JABXHZ010000250.1 GCA_013373335.1 Cyclobacteriaceae bacterium
AGTATACCGAGGTTGACCCGTATTAGGAAGATACACATAGGCTAATTTGCCATCAGAAAGTTTATCTACCTTTCTTCGGTTACCTTCCACCCAATCCATCATGCGGAGTTGGTTTTCATTTGCTACAGGTACCGTCGCAATCATTCGTGCACCTTCAAGCCCTGGTTTAGAGTTGAGGTGGATCGTGGTATAGCGGTTGGCTGTGCCTTCGAAATAGGAATACAGGTTTATATTGGCTTCAATCGCTTTTCCATTGACCGCAACCACATACTCTCCAACTTGGGCTTCATTTCCTGGGTGTGCCAGCGGGGCATTGAGATTGGGATTCCAACTTTCTCCGTTATAGATTTTGTTAATTCGGTAATGCCCATTTACTACTTCAAAATCCGCTCCCAATAATCCGATAGGAACCCGCTCAATATCCGGAAAATCTCCTCCTCTTGTATAGGAGTGACCAACGGCTACTTCTCCTCCAATGATGTCAATGATGTAATTCATGTCCGTTCGATGGCGAACATGCGCAACCCAAGGCTTGTACCACTCATAAATCTCATCCCAAGGAGCTCCATGAACGTTGTCTACATATAAGAAGTCTCGCTGATAGCGCCAGCCTTCACGATAAATCTGCTGCCATTCCTCTTGAGGGTTGACTTTTACTTTCATGGAAGAAATGGCTTTTAAGGCTCCATCTCCAGGTTTTTTTCCACCCCCATTGGTATCGACGATTCCCCAGGTCGAACCGGTACGATAGAGTAATGACTTTCGATCCTTGGATATAATTACTTCATTTACCCTGCTAAGAAAATCTTCTGATTTCCTCTTTTTCAGATCATATTTCTTTAATACAGTGCCTTCGTTGGGGATGCTCTCTGTGTAAAAAACAGAACCACTCGGTGCAGGAGCCAATTCTGTATAGTTTCGGGCAGGGATGTCCACTGCAACGATTCGGCGGTCAAGATTAGTAGGGTCAATAGTGACCGTTACTTCGTTTTTATCTTCCTTTTTCTCCTCCTCCTTGGCTTTTTCCTCATCACTTTGAGGCAAAAGCGGTGACTTTTCCTTGGAGTCTAAAATTGCAAAATACAAGCTTCGGGTTAGTGGTCGATCGTAGCTACTCATATCCAACCAACCTGAATTCAATCCATAATCCGTAGAGGCAAGGAAATACAGGTATTTTCCGCTTTCATCCCAAACCGGAGAAATCGCATCTGCTAGTTGATCACTGATTTGGATTTTTTCATTCGTATCTACATTGAGTACAAAAATGGATTTGAACTGATTTTCCATCAATTTGGCATAAGCAATCCATTTCCCATCAGGTGACCAAACCGGATTCATACTACGGTTCGGATGGGCAAAACGATCGGTTTCTACTACCCGGGCATTTCCAGTTTCTACATTTACGACCCAGATTTGATAGTCGGTATCGGTGAAAGCCAAATGCCTTCCATCTGGTGCCCATTCGGGCTGAAAGAAAAAGCTTGGGTCCGGAATGTTGATAGTCTTTTCGATTTCGCTACCCGTTTGGTCACTGATAACCAATTGGTATTCTCCACTGGCATCGGAGAAATAGGCGATTTTTTGTCCATCGGGAGACCAGCTAGGAGCACGTTCAGCTGAGGCAGAGGTATTCGTGATATTTCGTCCGGCTCCATTTTCCTTAGGAATGGAGATGATTTCACCTCTAAATTCAAATAAAGCCCGTTGACCCGTTGGAGAGAGATATGGATTCAATAATTGGTTTGCAGACACATCTACCCATCGTTCCCGAGCCCAGAAAAAGTCACCTTTTACTTCAATTGGAACTTGCTTAAGTGACCCATCTGCAGGATTGTATAAGTGGAGGTAACCCCCTTGCTCCAATACAATTGCATCCGGTCCAGCATCGATACTTTTGATGTCGAAATCTTTTAAAAATGTTTCCTGTTTTTCTTGTCCAGTTGCTGGATCAAAAGACCAAAGGTTAGCCAAATAGTCTCTTTCCGAGATGTAATACACCTTGTTTCCAAACCAAACCGGATCGGTATGCCGCTCCCCATCTAGTTGAGGAGTCATTTGTAAGTCGAGCGTTTTTAAGTCTACAATCCAAATAGGTTTCGCTTGACCTCCTCGGTGATTTCTCCATTCCGGATCCCAAAAGGAAATTTGCTGATAGGCGATATGGGAGCCATCAGGGGAAATATCACCATTGACAGCCCGAGGAATAACCAAAGCTTGAGGCATTCCTCCTTCAATTGAAATTTCAAAAAATCTCGATTCTTGAGTCGGATGACTTTCTCTTCCAGAGGAAAAGATGACCTTTTGTCCATCGGGAGACCAACCGGTGACTTGGTCATTTCCGGGATGCCAGGTTAATCGTTTCGGTTCGCCACCGCTTGAAGGAATGACATAAACATCCACATTCCCATCGTATTCTCCAGTGAATGCAATGTGTTTTCCATCAGGAGAAAAGTGGGGGAGACTTTCTTCTCCCTCATTGGAAGTTAGTCGGATGGCCTGTCCGCCCTCCCGAGAAACTTTCCAAAGATCATTTGCATAAACAAAAACGATCTCATTTTGACTGAGGGTGGGTTGTCGAAGCAATTGAGTCCCTTGACCCAAGGCTCCATAAACCAGCCAACAGGTCAGGCTAAAGGCAAATAATTTTTTCATCAGTTTATCTTTAGGTTTTTTAATTCATTTTGAAATCGAGTCCATTTTGGGATTAGCTTGATTTCAATTGAAATTGAATTTTGGGTTTGGATTAAAAATAGGTGAAAAATTCCTGCATCACTAACCTACCATGTACAAAAGACCAGCTGAATAAGCATTTATTAAAAATTGATTCAGTCTGTTTTTTGAATAACAAGAAAAGAAGTGATTAGCTATTCTTTACCTTTTTCTAGAAATTGAAAGATGAACTTTATCCTTTATTTGCTGCATCTCTAAATCTTATGAAAAATCAATACATCCGTGTGGCCTTTTCAGGCTTGGTTTTTTTGACTTTAATTTCTTGTCAATCCAATTCTAATAAAACTGAAATGGAGTCAAGTGCTCAAAAGCCCAATATTGTTATCATTTATATGGATGATTTGGGCTATGGGGATGTGAGTGCTTATCAGGCGGGAACATTAGAAACACCCAATATGGACCTTCTTTTCAATGAGGGAATACGTTTTACCAATGGTTATGCTTCTTCGGCAACCTGCACACCAAGCCGTTATGCTTTATTGACGGGAACCTATCCTTGGCGAAATAAAAATGCTAAAATCCTTCCCGGAACAGCTCCTTTGTTGATTGATACCGCCCAATATACGCTTCCTAGAATGCTTCAAGAGAGTGGTTATTACACCGGTATTGTTGGAAAATGGCATTTGGGATTGGGTTTGGGAGACGTGAATTGGAATCAAGAAATCAAGCCAGGTCCAAATCAAGTAGGCTTTGATTATTCTTACATTTTAGCGGCTACTCAGGATCGGGTTCCCACGGTTTATTTTGAAAATGGGAAAGTGGTCGGACTTGATCCCAATGACCCCATCGAAGTGAACTATCAGGAGAATTTTCCGGGTGAGCCAACAGCCCTGACGAATCCTGAAATGCTGGAAATGAAATGGCATCATGGCCATAATAACAGTATTGTGAATGGGATTCCACGGATCGGATTTATGAAAGGAGGAGATGCTGCTAAATGGAGTGATGTGGATATGGCAGATCATTTTTTGGAAAAGGCTAGTCAATTCGTGGAGGAAAATTCAAGATCTGAACAGCCTTTCTTTTTGTACTATGCCATGCAACAGCCTCATGTTCCCCGTACCCCTCATCCGCGATTCGTAGGCAAGTCTGGAATGGGTCCTCGGGGCGATGTGATTTTAGAATCGGATTGGGTCATCGGTGAGTTTATGAAAAAGCTCGAAGAGGAAGGGATTCTGGAAAATACCTTGATTATTTTTAGTAGTGATAATGGTCCTGTTATCAATGATGGATATTATGATGAAGCGGTAGAAAAGCTAGGATCTCACACTCCTTGGGGACCTTTGCGTGGAGGGAAGTATAGCTTGTTTGAAGCAGGCACGCGTGTGCCCTTTGCGGTTTACTGGAAAGGAACTATTCAACCTAATGTTTCGGATGCCCTTGTAACGCAAATTGATTTAATGGCCTCCTTAGGAGCGTTATTGGAAGCGAAAGTACCTGAAAATGATAGCCAAAATTTACTCCAAACTTTCCTTGGGAAAAGTCAAGAAGGGCGTTCTGAATTTGTAATGGAAGCAACGAGTAGGACTGCCTTTAGGCAAGGGGATTGGGTAATGATTCCGCCATATCCTGGGCCTGAAGTGCTTGGAAATGTGAATATTGAGTTAGGTAATTCGAAAGAATATCAACTCTATAATTTGAAAGAGGATTTAGGCCAGCAAACTAATTTGGCTGAAAGTAATCCTGAAAAACTCCGAGAGATGATTCTCCGATTTGAGGAAATAAAAGGAGGGGCAGAATCAGAGAGTGAACCTGTGGAATTGAAATAACACGGAGAAAATTATTGTTCCTGTTCTTCCTCTACTTGAACGACCTCATACATGTTTTTTCCATCCTCTTGGACAGGCATGTAGTAGGTGTCTCCATATTTAACGAAGGTTTGATCACCTACTTTTACTTCTTCAGCTCCCTCAGGTAAATTGGAAACTACGGAACCGGCAGGAGGGGGAACCACTACAAATTCGCCATCCTTTTGCTCATAGAAAGTCCCTCCGTAATAGTAGTTATTGATGGTGGGACTGACTTCTACTGTTTCCGATTCCTTTGGAATTACTTTGACGGTTGCCCCTTGTGGAGCTTCAACTACTACATAACCGTCTGAGGTTTCTACATAAAATACCCCCTCATCGTATTGATAATCCTGATTGTCCACAGAAACGACGATAGCGGTAACCGCAAGTGTGGCTACGAAAAA
>JABXHZ010000022.1 GCA_013373335.1 Cyclobacteriaceae bacterium
AGAAGAACGTGCTAAGGGAGATGCAACTCATAGTAGCGGAAACCACGCAGCAGCCTTGGCAAGGGCTGCTCAAGTTGTAGGAATCCCGGCTTATATTGTGATGCCTTCCAATGCACCAGAAATCAAAAAAAAGGCAGTAAGGGGATATGGTGGGCAAATAATCGAATGTGAGCCCAATTTGATTGCACGAGAGACAACCCTTGAAAAAGTAGTAAATGATACCGGAGCCACTTTTATTCCACCCTATGACTACATGGATGTAGTCGAAGGTCAGGCAACGTGTGCTTTGGAATTTTTAGATGATCAGCCGGATTTGGAATGCCTAATTGCTCCCGTCGGTGGGGGAGGTTTACTAGGGGGCACAGCACTATTGGCACATTACTGGGATCCGGATGTCCTCGTCTATGGAGCTGAACCTAAAGGAGCAGATGACGCATATCGCTCCTTGAAGGCCGGACGAATTATTCCTCAAACCAACCCTCAAACCATCGCAGACGGTTTATTGACATCCCTAGGGGAAATTAATTTTGAAATAATCAGTCGGTATGTCAAAGACATTCTCCTAGCTACCGATCCGCAAATCATTGAAGCAATGCGCCTTATCTATGAGCGGATGAAGATTGTGATCGAACCTTCTTGTGCTGTCCCTTTGGCAGGTCTATTGGCTAATAAAGAGCAATTTGAGGGAAAAAAGGTTGGAATAATTCTTTCTGGAGGAAATGTGGATTTAGGGAAATTGCCTTTTTAAAATCTTGGTGTTAGTTACCAGTTTCCTTCTGAACGATGAATTTTCCTTTCCTCTTTGGAACTCAAAAATGCAGCTTCGATGATTTTGTGGACTCCTATGGTTTGAGGCACTGTAACGCTTAGCTCCTTCCCCTGAAGAATGGCATCAGCAACATTTTGATAAAAGACCCGATAATCCCCTGGCAAGGTCGGGTAAGGCTTGGTCTCATTTTCCAGAAATAAGGTTCCCCAACTTGCTTCTGGCTCCACTCCCCAATTTGCACTTTCCGGCTTGATACCTGATTTAAACGCAGCTTCCTGGACATCTAAACCATATTTCTGGTAAGATCCTTTTTCACCTAATAGCAAAAACTTCGGTGTAGGCGCGTTGACTAAAACCCCAGCTGTTACTCTTGCTTTTTTATCTCCATAAAACAAGACAATGTCAAAATGATCGTCAGCGACAGCTCCATTTCGCTGCTTTCGAATATCGGCTTGAATTGCATCTGGAAGCCCAAAAAGCAAAACTACCTGATCAATCAAATGTGAGCCCAGATCGTAGGTGATCCCATTTCCAGGGACATCCTTTTCTCTCCAATTCTCTGAAACATTCGGACGAAATCGATCAAAATGAGATTCTAGGTAAACTATTCTGCCTAATGTATTTTCAGAAATTAACTGCTGCACCGTCTTGAAATCACCATCGAAACGGCGGTTATGAAATACAGAACAAACCAAACCCTTTTGACTTGCCAGTTTTTCCAATTCTTTGGCTTCCCAGGAATGAATAGTCACGGGCTTGTCCACGACAACATGCTTTCCAGATTCCAGAGCCTGCTTTGCCATGGGAAAATGAAATTCGTTAGGCGTGGTAATAACAATCAAGTCTAAACCCTCCTCTTTCAAAAGTTCATCATAGCTTCTAAAAGTCTGAACCTTCGGATATTTTTCTTCGCATCGATTGGAATGCCGTTCCACCACAGCTGACAACTCTAAATCCGGGCAGACATCGATCAAAGGGGCATGCATTTTTTCGGCAACAGATCCATAGCCAACCAAAGCTATTCGAAGTGGTGAGAAAGGCTTTTTCATAAGTTCATTTCATAGGCCTTATTGACCAATTCTACGCGGGATTTGATTCCTAGCTTGTTAAAAATATTCTTTCGATGGCTTTCGATTGTCCCTACACTGAGAACCAACTCTAAGGCTATTTCTTTCGAAGTCTTCCCCTCTTTAATCAGTTTGATAATCTGAACCTCTCTACGGGAAAGCTTGAATTTCTCCCGAAAAGAATCAAAAAAGGCATTAGGTCTTGCCTGTTCAATAATTCGGTCAAAGTTGATCAAATGCCTTCCTTCATATACTTCACGAATGGAAAACACCAATTCATCAGGATCGGCATCTTTAAGAATAAAACCGTCTGCTCCCTTATCCACACACTCTTTGAAGATTTTCTCCTCATCATACATGGAAAGGACGATGACTTTTGTTGGCAAACCGGATGCTTTGATTTTATCCAAGACCTGAAAGCCATCCATTTCAGGCATGTTCAAATCTGTTAGCACGATATCGATCGGATTTTCCTGAAGAAAATTCAGCAACTCAAGCCCATTCTTAAAAAGCCCTAGGATTTCGAAGTCCTCTTCCTCCTCAAGTAAACCCTCAATGCCTTTGGCGAATAAGGTATGGTCGTCTGCAATGGCAATCCGGATCATGTCAAAATAGGGTGAATTCTAAAATAGTATGAAAACTTAGATTGGCAAAGAAAGATTTATGTCAGTACCCTCTCCGGGTGATGAACTGATTTGGAAGGTCCCACCTATGGTTTCCATTCGTTTCCGAAGATTATTCATACCACTTCCTTGTGTAGGCAAGGAAGTATCAAAACCTTTTCCATTATCAATAATCCGAATCAGCCTATGACCATCCTGATGCTCCAAGGAAATACGGATCAAACTAGGCGATGCATGCTTGATGGCATTGTTAAGACATTCTTGGATAACCCGAATCAGGACTAGTTTTTGATCTTTATCCAAGTTCCAATTTTCCCCTTCATGCTGAAATTCAACTTCACAAAATCCCGTTTCTTTGATTTTTTCCAATTGCTGAGCGATGAATTCTTCCAAGGAAAGCGTCTCTACCCAATCCAAATTCAGAGTTTTGGAAAGACCTCGGACTTCAGAAATTATTTGATTAATCAACTGCTTTCCTTCCGCTTGTTTCTCTGGTTTGGAGGAAGCCAAATAGAGTTTGGAAAGAGAGAGCAATTGGCCAATATTATCATGCAATTCTCTCCCAATGTGTTTTAACGTATCCTGCTGAATTTCACTTTCAATATTCAAGAGCGTCTTCTCATATTCAGCTTTGATCTGGTCCATTTTCTGTTTGTTTTGGACCTGACGCTGCCTATGCAAAACAACCATCGAAACGACAAATGTGGCCATAATGGCCGCCAAAAATGCTCCAGAGAAAAGGATAAAAATAATTTGGTTATCGTCTGCCCCCATTACTTTTTATTCAAACTGTATATAAAATTACTACCAGTAAATAATATCCTAAGGAATACCCCTAAAATAAGAAGGTAAAGAACCATCGATAGGGTATTGAAAAATTTATAGACAGGGACATTTTCAAAAGCAAGGTATTCGAAAGCCACGTCTCCTAGAAAGACGATCACCATTTGAAAAAGTATCAAAGTGATATACCAAAAAGGCCAGTAAGTCAAGGGATTTATAGAAACAAAATAATCTTCGGTAACCAAATCAATAAAAAACAATCCACTTGCAATAATGATTAGCCCATTTCCTAAGAAGTATAGCAAAGGTTGAAAATTAGTGATTTCTGAATTGGGGGATATATAGAGAAAAATGCAATAAGAGCTGAAGATAATCATTAGGAATAAAACCGCATTCTTTTTCCTTTTTGAATGAATATTGAACCAAAGAAGCAGCAAAAACAGAAACTTAGAAACCTGATAATTGAATATATTATAGACCCAAAGGTTCCATCCCTGAAAGGGTTCATTCGAAATCAATTGATGAATCTTTTCATTAAAGCTCTTATTAACCATCAAAAAGGCTCCCATAAACTCATAGAAAAATACGACCACAACGATCAGAAAAGGGATCAAAAACTCAGGTTTTTTCTTTTTCTCACGACTAAGTAAAGAAAAGAAAATAACAGCCAGCACACCAAATAGGTATACCAAATAACCATAGTAGTTGCCCTCTATTCTAGATAAAAAATCATTTACCACAGGAATACTATTTATTCACATTTTGGAGGGCAGGTCTCCCCTCGATTGTAATAGTCTCCTTCATCCCCTTCGAGATTGCCTTCCGAATCATCCACAGGCTCCATTACCAAACTCAACCGACCGATATATTCTTCGGGATTTTCAGGGTAAAATGCTCTTGCCGTTTCTTCGGTATATTCAGTGAAGAAAAATTTTATTCCACTTTTTTTGGGGTCTTTTCCTGCTTTGCTTAAAACCTCTTCTAGTGTTTCTCGATCAAAAAATATCCATTTGGTCTGATTGTCTACATCCCGTTTTGGACCACGCCCAGGCTTCCCTTTTCGGATTTCCTGATCGTATTTCTGTTGCATTTGCTCAAAGTCTTTTTTGGTAATCTTCATTAGAAAAGGTGTCTTGGATTGATTGTGAAAAACTAAACAAAGTCCTGAAGTTAGACTTTTTCAGGACTAGTAAAAATAAAAAAAGGGGCCAATGCCCCTTTATTTTGTGAATTGTAAATCCTTATTCCATCCCTTTATCCCGCATCTTTTTAAACTCATCAAAACGGCGGTAAATCGCTACAGTAAACCCAATCAAGGTAATGATGGAACCAAGCCATAAAACGTTGATGTAAGGTTTAACAATCGCTTTCATGACCACATAGTCTTTTTGATAGCGGTTAACTTTGAAAACAAATTTATTTTGCTCAGGTAAAATATTGTCCAAGGTAACGCGGATTCCCAATTCATTATCCACCACAGGAATTTTTCCAACTTGATTATTTCGGATGATAAAAGTGGGTTGTAGGGTTTTTTCTACATCATAATCCAAAATCCGCAAGTTCGCACGTACAGCCACATCTCCTTCTTGAAGCACATAGTCCTCCACTTGGTTCAATACCTCTGCTCCATCAAAATAAGTTACGAAATCTGCGATATGAAACTGCTCCCCCGGACTAACCTCATAGAATTCGTCCTCTTTCCATTCAGGATCAGTGTAATCATTCATCGCTGCCACGTAGGTATATAAGTCCCTATCCAAATAAATTTTTGAATCCGGAGAAGAAATCAAACCACCCATCCCTTCATTAAATTGGGACATGGGAGCAAGTGAGAACTTAAGTTTCTCATTCTGAAAATAATCGATTTTGAAGTAATCATTCTCCTCCAAAACCAATTCAACTACTTCGCCCTTCTTGAAGTGATTTTTGAAATCTTCCAAAGCAATAGCTTCGTTAACATTTCCTGTTGATTCTAAGATTTTTGCCGGAACATATTCCGGAACCCCTACTACCTTTTTTTGCCTACCCCGATAAATAACCGTGTAATCTTTCATTTGAGTAGGCTTATTAATCCAAAGGAGCACATGTTCCTTGTTGAGCTCGTCTTCCCAAGAATTACTGTACGTCAAGCCAGACATGTTGATCGAAATCGTCTCAGAATACCCAGAGCTAAACATGATTCCTATCAAGATCATCCCCAAACCAATATGGGCCAAAGAACCTCCGGCCAACTTGAAAGTAGATCTTTTCAATAAACGGGAAAGAATAACGGAATTGGCAACTATAGTAAAGGTTCCAGCTATTACAATGACCATGTAGCGCCAGTCGTAAACCTTTGCAAGTACAATCACCAAGGCAGCAATGACCACAGAAATAATATAAGGAGTCAGAAGGGCATCTTTCAATGCTTTCTTATCCATCTTTTGCCACCAGAAAAACTGACCTACAGCTGTCAGTAATGCCAAAGCGATACCAAACCAAAGTTGAAACTTGGTATAAAATTCAACCTGGTCTGCAGGAGGGGCTAGGTTACTTATTCCTCCAAAGCTTTCTACCAAAGCATTCCAGGCCGGGATAGAGGTCGGAAGAATAACCTGAAAACCCATCAACCCCAAGGTAGTGGCACCAATGAAAATCCAAAATTCTCTAGAATAAACAGAAGCTTCCCTCTCGGATGTAGGAATATATTTCCAGGATCGAATGGTAAAGAATAATGCTACAGCCGTAAAGAACAGCATGTAAATCAACAGCTGACCGGAAAGTCCCAAATCCGTAAAAGAGTGTACTGAAGCATCGCCCAATACACCTGAGCGAACCAAGAATGTGGCATAAAGCACCAAAATAAAGGACAGGATGACCAAGACCATAGAAGTCTTCAGTGCCGTACTACTTTTCTTATAGGTGATCATAGTATGGACGGCAGCCACTAAGATCAGCCAGGGTACATACACTGCATTTTCAACCGGGTCCCAATTCCAATAACCGCCAAAGTTTAGGGTCACATAGGCCCAATAGGCTCCCATCAAGATTCCCATTCCCAAGATCATGGCCGAGAAAATTGCCCAAGGCAAAGAAGGACGAATCCATTCGGAATAGCGCTTCATAGCCAAACCTCCAATCAGAAAGGCAAAAGGAACCAAAGTAGAGGCATATCCCAAGAAAAGGGTAGGTGGGTGAATTACCATCCAAATATTCTGTAAAAGGGGATTCAGACCAGTCCCATCTTCCGGAACGAAATCCGGATTGATTTGAAAAACAGGTGCCTGTGTAGCATCTCGTAGTAAAATAAAAGGAGAACTTCCGATTTTCAGATCTCCAACAACCACTCCTAAAATCATCGAAACCAGAAAAGCTTGCACGAGCGCAAATACAATCATGACAGGTGCCTCCCAAAGCTTATTCGTATAGATCAAAATCAATCCTAGAACAACATTCCAAAAAATCCAAAGAATAAATGCTCCCTCTTGACCTTCCCAAAAACTGGAAATCATGTAATGAACTGGAAGTGCCTTGCTGGAATGGGAATAAGCGTAGAAATATTCAAATCGATGATTATAGATGATCTCAAATAAAGAGAACGCAATCATCGTACTGGAAACGGCATGTATGTAAAAGGAAACCCGACTGAATCGATGCCAGCTTTTCTTTTCCAGCTCATTGGCCTTGAAATATTGATAGTAGGCAAAGGCAGTTACCAATGCACTCACAAAGGCCACAATTGTCATTAAATGGCCAAAATTCCCGATAAAAGTATTGATCATGGATATTGTTTATTGCTTCTGCCTCACATTCCTGCCGCCTGCACCTCTGTCTCCTGATATTTAGAAGGACATTTCATCAGGATTTTATCTGCGATAAAGATTTCTTCATTTTTATAGGAGCCAATCACTACTACGGACTCCGAACGGGTAAAATCAGCAGGAACCGGTTCGTTGTAGAACACTTCCTGCTCTGTTCCCTCATTATCCACTAAAATGAAGGTGAAGGAGGTTTTGTCCTCTCGCACATTCAATCCAACCACCTCTCCGGATTCACTTTTCTTCAGCTGCCCTACCACGTGAATGGCTTTGTCATTTCCGGACTGTTTCATCTCCAATGCTGTCTCAAAAGTTTCATAACTTGAGGCATCACCAATAGAAGTCATGATGATAATAATGGCAATGGCGATTATTCCGATTCCGACTAAATGTCCTTTTTTCATGTTACTTCTGAGTAGTAATTGATTTTTCGATTTTGGCGATTTTTCGCTCTGTACTTACGAGGTAAACCGTAATTCCGGTAAATATGATTCCAATTATTCCTACTAAAACGTAGATTTTGCCATCGGCACGCATCCGGTCAGCCATTTCCACGGTATTGTTGCCATAGTCGGCTTCAGTTACCGGAATTTTTTCTTGGGCCAAAACAGTCAAGCTAGCCAAAAGCAATACAAGAGTAATTAGTTTTTTCATGGTTAGGAATTGATCAGTTGATCTTCGAGTACCCGTTGAACCCTACGCATTCTAACTCGAACAGTTGCTATCCAAGCCCCAAAAAGTGTCCATCCGATGATAGCCGGATAAAACACCATGCGAAGTTTCGAGTCCAAATCATAAGCATTAAAACCTGGATTCCCCCCATTCCCTGGATGCAAGCTGTCGGTCAACCTCGGTAAAACAAAGATCAAGGGAATAAAGGCAGCAAAGGCAAATATGTTATAAATAGCTCCGATGCGCGCTCGTTGCTGCACATCGGTCAAGGAATTTCTTAAAATCAAATAGGCAAAATACATGAGCAAACCAATCGCGGAGGCATTTTGCTTGGGATCCCCGCTCCAATAATCCCCCCAGGTGAATTTTGCCCACAGCATCCCTGTTGTAATCCCCAATACCCCAAAAAGAATGGCAGCATTGGTAAACTCAATGGCCATATCATCATGCTGAAGATTATTACTTCTAAGGTACCGGAAGCTGTAATAAACTGAAACCATTAACATGAGAATCATCCCAAACCACATGGTCACATGGAAATGCAATGCTCGAATGGTCTCATTGAGAATTGGAAGTCGGGGGACATCCATCAGTAGCCCAGCCACGATTGTATAGAGCAAAAGGACTACAGCCAGTATTTTCCACCAGGATTGGCGCATAGGGTCATTTGGCTTTTTCGATTGCAAAAATAAGGTATAAGTTTCTGAAAACTTCGGATTTTATAAGAAAAGACAAAAGGCCAGACTGGAAGCAGACTGGCCTTTCTAATTGGTTTTCAATTCTTATAGATCCGGAGTCAATGGATTGCTTTTTCGGATTAACCCTTCAGGTAATTCTCCTTCTGTACTGGCAACAGCCGTTGTCACCACTACGTCGCCCGTCACATTCACTACTGTTCGGAACATGTCCAAAATCCGGTCAGGAGCCATAATCAAAGCAATTCCCGCTGCAGGAACCCCAATCGATTCCAAAACTACAATCAACATAATCAAACCAGCACCTGGCACACCGGCTGAACCAATGGCTGCTAAAGTAGAGGTTAATACAATCATCAATTGCTGAGAAAAGCTCAATTCCATTCCCAATGCCTGGGCAATAAATACAGCGGCGACACTTTGGTACAAACTGGTACCATTCATATTGATCGTAGCACCTAAAGGCAATACGAAACTGGAAATATTTTCAGAAACCCCAATTTCTTCCTCCGCAATCTTCATCGTCACAGGAAGTGTAGCAGAACTACTGGAAGTAGAAAAAGCCAACAATTGTGCTGGACGAATCGCACGGAAGAAGTCGAAATATGGAACTTTGGTAAAGGTTTTTAGCAAGAGTGGATAAATCACCAACATCATAAAAAACAAGCCGCCCAATACGATTACACTATATTTCAAAAGTGCCATCAGCAAATCAATGGCTGAATCGGGATTGTCCCCTGCTATTTCCACAATCAGCGAAGCCATCAAAGCAAAAACCCCATATGGAGCGATCAGCATGATGTAATTCACAATCTGAATGATCAGATCATTGAACCCATCAAAGAAAGCAATAACAGGCTCAGCTTTACTTTTTGGAATCTGTAAAAGCGCAATACCCGAAATAATTGCAAAGAACACAACCTGCAACATGGCCGCATTATCGGTAGTAGCCAAGAAGAAGTTTTGGGGAACCATATCCACCAAAGGCTGAAGGGGACTTTGCTCCTGAAATTTAGCCGCAGCGTCTGCTCGAGTATTTACATCCCCTTCATAAAGGCTCATCAAATTTTCGCGAGTTTCTACCGGAAGACTGGTTCCTGGCTTGAAAATATTCACCAAAGTCAAACCTACAGAAATGGCAATAATGGTGGTAATTACGAAAGTGATAATGGTTTTTCCTCCAATTCGACTGAGCTTGGATATATCTCCCAAATTGGAAACCCCAATAATCAAAGATGCCAATACCAAGGGCATGGCAATCATTTTCAGCCCGTTGATAAAGATGGTACCGACCGGTTTGATGTAGTCGATCGTAAAAGAGCTTGGGATTGCGGTCTGTATCGAAACAAGTCCGAAAATCAGGCCTAATACCAAGCCAATAATGATTTGCGTATGTAAAGGGATTTTCTTTAGCATGATGCGATTTTAAATTTCAGCAAGTTTATTGCTTTTTGACAATAATAAGTAATCGGCAATGACCAAAGCTGCCATCGCTTCCACAATCGGTACAGCTCGAGGAACAACGCAGGGGTCATGTCGACCTTTCCCAGAAACAGTGACCGCTTCACCAGCTTCATTTACCGAATCCTGATCCTGCATGATCGTGGCTACGGGTTTAAATGCTACCCGGAAATAAATGTCTTCTCCATTGGAAATTCCGCCTTGAATTCCCCCAGAATGGTTAGTTGTCGTTCTGATTTGATTCCCCTCTTTTACAAAAGAATCATTATGCTGGCTCCCACGCATGGTGACTCCATCGAAACCAGATCCATATTCAAAACCTTTAACCGCATTAATACTGAGCATGGCCTTCCCTAATTCGGCATGCAAACGATCAAAAACAGGTTCTCCTAATCCTGGAGGAGTGTTTTTGATAATACAGGTGATGATGCCACCAATCGTATCCCTATCCTTCCGAACCGAGTCGATTAGTTCAATCATCTGCTCTGCAGTCTCTGGATCGGGACATCGGACAATATTGTCTTCCGTTTTGGTTAAATCCAATTCCTGATAGGGCTTTTCCAGCTTCAAGCCACCAACTTGTGAAACAAAAGCCTGAACCGTAATCCCTTTTTCCTGAAGTAAAAGTTTGGCAATGGCACCCGCCGCTACCCGTGCAGCAGTTTCCCGAGCTGAACTCCTTCCACCTCCACGGTAATCGCGTATACCATATTTTTCGAAATAGGTAAAATCTGCATGGGAAGGGCGAAACTTATCTGCTATGTGGGAATAATCCTTGCTCTTTTGATCGGCATTTCGAATAACAATGCCAATAGGAGTACCGGTACTTTTTCCCTCAAAAACTCCGGAAAGAATTTCTACTTCATCCTCTTCCTTTCGCTGCGTAGTAATTTTGGATTGGCCCGGTTTACGACGCTGCATCTCAGACTGAATGAAGGATGGATCAATAGAAAGACCAGCAGGACAGCCTTCTAGAATGACGCCTAAAGCCAATCCATGTGACTCTCCAAATGTGGTGATTTTAAAAAGTTTACCGAATGAATTTCCCATTATTTGTTACGGATGATAAGCACTGCCAAAAGGATTACGGTCAGTAGCAAAAGGATATTAATAGCCGTGCCAAAATAGTATTTATATCGCTCGTTTGAAAACTTATTGTCTTCCGCACTGATTCGATCATAAATCCCTCCTAAGCGCTGATTGGAAATTGCTTGGTTGGTTTTACTTTCTCCCACTACTTGAATTTTGGCTGCGGGACGCAAAGTATCATATACTGCTCTGTCTGGATCAAAATAAATCCACTCAAAATGATCCCCTAAATCCACTTCCCCGGGTTCATTTAAGGTGATATAGTAAGAATATTCCTTTATCCCCGATACACGTCCATAGCCTCGGTTAATTTGTTGACGAACATTAGGGTCATAGGTATTCAGGCTTCCACCTGAGATGAGCTTTGGTTGGGAAATAGAATTGATATTCCCTACCCCACTGATACCGAAATTATAATTGAAGCCTTGTCCTGTTTCAACTTCGAGATTGGTGATATTCTCCCGTAGTTGGAATTGCCCGACAGCTACTTCATTTCGTAATGGATGTGGAGGCAGGGGTTTTACATTAATGGTCTTGGGGGAAGAATAAAAGGTCTTGAAATCTTCTTGGCGATTGGAGCCAAAGAAACTTGGATTCCGGGCTACCCGGTACTTGATCATTTCCCAAGGAATGCTTGGTATTTCAATCGTCCCTTCAGAGAAAGGAAAAAATGTTGCTTCATAAACCTTATAGCGAACCCAGCGCTTTCCATTGATGGTGACTTGTTCAGGCTCGATATTGGTGATGTTGTAATTTTCTTCCCAAGCTTGGGTAGGTTTGATTTTTTTCAATACATCATCCAGCTGCTCTCCGGGCTTATAAAAATTAAACGGAGCCTGATTATTCTCTGACATATAAAAAGCTAAAGCAACAGTAAAGCCTTCTCGGGCATAGATTTCTTCCTTATCAACAGTTACGGAGAAAAAGGCTTCATCATCTAATTCGATGTATTCAGGCTCCTCTTGTGTTCTTCCAAAAAAATCAGAAAATGGATCAAAAAACCCTCCTCCCGAATTCTGCTGGCTACTTACGGTATCCCCAACGGTAATTTCTTTTCCTTGAAAATTAAACTGATTCCCATTGATCGTAATAGAAAAAGAAGGAAGAGTAAAAGTCCCTTTACGGGTAGGTTTGTAGTATTGGATGATACTATTTGAGCTGGTAACCTGCCCATTGATCACGTTCATGGAAGAAGACTGAGAAATCCCTTGCTTTTGGAAACTTGGGATATCTGGGAACTGATCGTAGGACTTGATTTTTTCATTAGCCACACTTATTTTAATCGTGAAAGTTTCGTTGAGCCCGATTTGGTCAGGTCCCAGTTCCACCTCCACTTGCTGGGCCAACGCAATCCCTGTAAAAAGGGAAATCAAGCATACCAAAATAGAAGTGATCAGCGTTTTAGACATGGTTGCGAAATTAAGGATATTTCAATTTCTCGAACGTCAATTTTACGTAACTATAGGGATATTGTCTCCGTATGGTTACTTAAAATCAGTTAAAATAAACCCTAAACTCTAGATCTTATGATAGAATACGTGAAGACCATTTTGCAAAAGGTGAGCTTCTCGAAGTATCTCTTTGAGAAGGAGCTGCGAAAGGGCCTGAGACTTATTTTACCGAATGAGTTGAAGGAATTTAGAGACTGGTGTTACAAAATGTTCCGAAAGGTCCATTTGGCCATATTAAACCGGTACTTCCAACCGGCCCTATAGAATTTGAGCCCTGCTTATCAGCAGGGTTTTTTATGCTAAAAAAAACGGAGGACTTTCGCCCTCCGCTGATAGTTGGTTGATTGGTGGTTCTATTTTTAATCTTTACTTGCAAAATCTGGATAAGCTCTCATGCCATGCTCGTTGATATCGAGCCCTTCCACTTCTTCTCGTTCATCCACTCGAATACCGACTGTTCGCTTCATCGTGTAGAAAATCAATCCTGAAAACAAAACACAGAAAAACCCTACAGCTCCAACACCGATTAATTGGGAAACAAACTGACCCCAGCCGGCTAATTCTCCAAAAATCCCTACGGCTAAAGTTCCCCAAATACCTCCAACCAAGTGCACTGAAATCGCACCTACTGGATCATCAATTTTGACCTTATCGAAGAAAACAACGGCAAAAACGATCAATCCCCCTGCGATAAATCCTATGATTGCCGACTCTCCTACTCCCATCTGATCTGCTCCTGCTGTGATTCCCACCAGACCTGCTAAAATCCCATTCAGCACCATGGTGATATCGTATGACTTGAATTTCAAATAGGAAATAAACAACGCACCAAAAGCGCCAGCAGAGGCAGCAATGGAAGTGGTGACAAATACTTTGGAAACGGCGCCAGGGCTGGCACTTAATACTGAACCTCCATTGAACCCGAACCAGCCAAACCAAAGTAGAAATACCCCGAAAGTGGCCAATGGAAGATTGTGGCCTGGAATGGCACTCATACCGCGTTCGGTATATTTCCCAATACGAGGGCCGAGCAAAAATGCTCCTACCAAAGCGCCCCATCCTCCAACGGAGTGGACAATGGTAGAGCCTGCAAAATCATAAAAAGGCGTATCTAAAGTATTCAAAAATCCTCCACCCCATTTCCACATACCGACAATGGGATAACAGATTGCTACATATAGGATTGAAAAGAAAATGAAGGGGCCCAATTTGATTCGCTCAGCTACCGCACCGGATACGATCGTAGCCGCTGTTGCCGCAAACATGGCTTGGAAAATGAATTCGGTAAAATAGGTATAGCCTTCATTATAATTTGAGGTATCCCAGCCCTCTGGTAAACTCAATCCAAATCCAGCAAAGCCGAAGACAGAGCCTTCAAATCCTGATCCCGGATACATTAAGTTAAAACCAACCAAGGCATAGGTTAAAAGACCAATGGCCGGAATTATGGTGTTTTTAAAGAGAATATTGACAGTATTTTTGGCTCGTGTGAGTCCGGCTTCGAGACTGGCAAAGCCCAAGTGCATGATGAAGACCAAAATGGTCGCCATCATCATCCACAAATTATTGATGGTAAATAAGTCTTGCATAGGTTTGAGTGATTCTTTTTAAATGATAAAATCAAAGCGCGCTTTCTCCCGTATCATTGTTTCGAATTCGATAGGCTTCCAAGACATCAAAGACAAAGATTTTTCCGTCTCCGATTTCGCCAGTTTTCCCTTCGGAAAGGATGCATTGTATCACGGAATCTTTCAACTCATCGGGTACCACGATTTCTAATTTTGTCCTTGGAATGTAAGCAGGCTCATAGGCTACCCCTCGATACATTTCTTGGCGTGCATGCTCAAAACCCATCCCTTTGATCTCGTAAAAAGAGAGGAATTTTACTCCCAAGCCTGAGAGGCAAGTATGGATTTGCTCGAAGCGGGAGGTTCGAATAATCGCTTCAATTTTTTTCATTTTGACAATAGGTTTAAGGCTTTGTTGAGAATTCGGCATGAAAGTAATTCAAAAATTGAACAAAAATCAAAATGAGGATAAAAAAATATGCTTTTCCAATAAATTTTATGTTCTAAAAAGAATTTTTGGGTTCAAAATGATCCTCTTTTTAAAAATTAAACCATAATTTTTTAAAAAAAAGGATAAAAAATAAACCAGTCACTAACCAT
>JABXHZ010000112.1 GCA_013373335.1 Cyclobacteriaceae bacterium
GTTAATCAGTTAGAAAGTCGTGTGGAGGCATTTGATGCTAATCCTGACCCGGAGGTATTTAACCGAATCGTATTGGATAACCGGGGTTTCTTTCAGCGAAGCGTTTTTGATTTTGTGGATGATTTCAGTCGAAACCCAGATGATGCCGGAAAAGTAAAGCAAGCGAAGCAGACACTTCATGCAATTTTAGATATTCAGTCAAATATCCCAATGGTGGGAGCTTCCGGGGCTTTATTTGGGGTTTTGATCGCATTTGCTATGCTTTTTCCCAATACTCAGCTCTTTTTGCTTTTCCCTCCCATGCCGGTTAAAGCAAAATATTTGGTTTTATTTTACGGCCTTTACACCCTTTACAACGTATTGGTGAATAACCCATTGGATAATGTAGCGCATTTTGCACATTTGAGTGGTTTGGTGATTGGAGCGGCTTTGGTTTATAAATGGAAAAAAGACAGAAATAGCTTTTACTAGGATGTACAATAGCTTTTGGGATAATCTTCGAAACGCATTCAGGCAACAAGAAAACAGCCTTTATAAGTTGATAGCTATCAATTTGATCGTTTGGCTAAGTTTTATGGTGCTTCGGGTTTTGATGACAATAGGAGGCTTTGGGGATGACTATTCAAGTTTGATTTCTTGGTTTATGATGCCCGCCTCCTTGGATCGTTTGTTGATTCAGCCCTGGAGTATTCTGACCTACATGTTCTTGCATGAGGGATTTTTCCATATTCTCTTCAATATGCTCTTTTTGTATTGGTTTGGGCTTTTGATCCATCAATACCTGGGTAGCCGAAAGCTGGCCAACTTATACATTTTAGGAGGCCTGGCTGGAGCTCTTTTTTATGTCCTGATTTATAATCTGGCTCCTTATTTCAGGAATTCCGTTGATTCTTCACTGATGCTCGGAGCAAGTGCAGGAGTGTTTGCCATTGTAGTAGGGGCGGCTACCTTGACACCTAATACGACCTTTTTCTTATTGCTGATTGGTCCGGTTCGAATCAAGTATATCGCCATTTTTTATGTGGTTTTATCCTTTGCTAATTCTGCCGGAGCCAATGCCGGAGGTGAACTTGCCCATTTAGGAGGGGCCTTGATGGGCTTTTTATATATCACTCAACTCAGAAGAGGAAATGACTGGGGAGTTCCTGTCCAAAAAGTTGGATTGTTTTTTGAAAATCTATTTAAACCTTCTCCTTCCAAGGTAAAGGTGAGCTACAGAAAAGCAAAAAGTAAAACAGGGGGATTCGGTTCATTCGGCCGTTCTGAGCGTGTTTCACCTTCTCCATCAAAAACTTCAGGAGATACAACGCAGGAAGAAATCGATCTGATTTTGGATAAAATCGCCGAAAAAGGCTACGATGCTCTCAGTAAAGAAGAAAAGCGAAAACTTTTCGAATTCAGCAAGAAGTAATCAGAGGGGAAAGGCCAAACCAACACGAAACCCTGCTTCTCTTGGGGTTTGACTTTGGAATCGAAACTCGGTACTCAATCCAACCCAATCCACTATCCGAATATAGGCTCCCACGCCGACATTGGCTCCGTTGAAAGTCCTTCGTACTCCAGGATTCCCTGGTTGAGTATTTTCCCAGTTTTGGCTATAACCAGCCATTAAATAAAGTTGGGATGCTCCTTCTGAAATGTAATATCTGAGATCCACGCTGAAATTAGTTCGGTTTCCTACATTGGGGAAATAGTTCGTGAAGCTGGGCATGATAGCAAAATGCTCGATGAAGAAGTACTCGATCCCGGCACCCACTCCAAACTCTTTCCATTTAAGTCCATAGGTGCCGATTGCATGAAAACGTGCATCTCCTTGTTCTTGCGTTTGGCTAAACAAAGGGAAGGATAGGAGCGCCATCAAAAAAGAAAACACCAAAGCCTTTTTCATAATTAGTTGATTGTTTCGAGAAATTAGAAGGCTTTGGTGAGTAAAGCAAATAGCTTATTCGAAAATGCGGGAAAAACGGAGAAAATGTCCTTCTTGATCCATTCCTTCAATTATTATCAAATGTTTTTTTGCTTCATCCGAATTGAAATACTCCAGGTTTATTTTTCCTGAATTATCAATGTCAAGAAAAGGATTCCAATAGATGGTTGCCCGCTTATCAGTGATCGAATTTTGGGCTGATTTTTCAGTATAATCCGGTTGATAAAATTCTCGTGCAATAGAATATCCTCCATAGGTTGTCACCAAAGTTCCACCCACACTTTTGTAGCTTCCTCCTCCAGTTTTGGTATAAACTGCAATGACCCCATTGGCGCCCTGTGCACCAAAAATGGCAGCTCTCGCTGGGTCTTTGAAAACGTCTACACTAGCCACATCCCTTGGGTTTACCTGTAAGAGCGTAGAAGCATCCACTGGGAAATTATCCAATAAATACAGTGGCTCCGTTCCAGAAGCCAGTGAACCTACGCCTCGTATTTGCACACTGACATCCAATCCATTTACAAATACTTGAACACCCGATACCCGCCCTTGGATTAATTGAAAAACATTGGTGAATCCCACAGAAGCGGGGATCTTTTCTGGGTCAAGGGTCACGTCACCAGTACCAAATATTTTTCGGACATCTTCTTCTCCCTCTTCGATGGTTTGACCTTCCACGGTTACTCCTTCCAAGTCAACCAAGTTTGGATCTTCGTTTAATTGTTTCATCAAGTTTCTGGCTTCAAAGCTCTCAGCTAGGGCTTGAGGCCATGCAAACTGATTGGGATAGGTGCTCTTGATTTGTGTAAATACAGGCTCGGGACGAATTACTTCTACATCTATAAAATTTTTCAAACGGTTGTCCTCGGCAGTAATAGTCACCTTGGCAGAGTCTTGGTACTCCAAATCCCGAAAGATAAAACGTCCATTAGGACCAAATTCCGTCGAGACAATTTCAATTCCCTCACCCACCAAAGCAGTAATTTTCCCGCCTGAAAGACCTTTTCGAGTATCTTCCTGATCTATTACTTGCCCTTCGATATTGATTCCTCGCTCGATAAAGTATTGGACTTCCGGGATTTTATTTTCCAGAACCTCATTCCAGGTAATTCTTCTCCAACCATGGGTAAGCATGACTAAATCTAAAGCAGCGAGGGTTTCAGGGTTTTGATTTTTAAAGTAGAATCCCGGATTGTGAATTTTTCCTTTTAGATCGGAGCTCAAAAAGAAATTGGAGGCGATGGTGCCATAGAGGTCACTTTCATCTTGAACTTGTTCTGCATCCAAGACTGCCAAAGAAAAAGTTCCCGATGTTGGATTATCCTGAATTTTACTTTCCAATTCCAATTGAAGCTTATTCCGAGGGGTTAATTCGCCGACAAGATTGACATCCATGCTTAAATTCACCTCCGGCTGAATGAAAATCAATCGTTCCAAAAGAGGAATTCCAGATTCATTTAAGACGGATATCTGATTGATTCCGGGAATCAAGTTTTCTTTTGGAATTCGCACACCCCATACACCATTGGTCAATGCTCCTTGAATCATGTAGTTGAGGATTCCGCGGGTTTGGCTTACCAATAAAAGCGGGGCAGGAGTAGTATTCCCTTGGATAAAAACGGTGAGGTAACTCGCCTGTGGATTATTTACCACTTGCATAGCTAATCCGGATTCCTGTGGCTCTGGAAGTTTTAATGTTCTGCTTTCTCCTGTGGAGGGGTCCATTATCTCAGCCTCATAATCTTTTTTGGATGGCGTGATTTCAAATTTTCCCAATCCTGCAAAATTGCTTTCGAAGGCTATATTTTCACCTTTTATTTGGCCTTTTATCTGTAAAGGCTCTCCATCCGGAGCTACTGCTCGAAATGCTAGATTTGCTTTTTTACCAACAACCCAGCTTCCTCCTTCGGGCAAGAATTGAATGTCTGCCAAGGAAAGGCTGTGAGGAAGCCTGATTTTTTTGCTGACTGGATAGTCCCCGTTTTCTAAATAAATAAGTTCGGCATGAAGTCCTTCAAATGGCATTTCCGGAATATTGAATGAGAATGAAACCTGGCCATCTGTGTTGAGTATTAGGTCTTGACGATGTATTTCTTCATCAGATCCCCAAACAATCAATTCAATTTTCTCACCAGAAAGAGGGTTGCCATTTTGATTGATTGCGGTTATTTCTGTCTGATAATTAACTTTTCCAGACTGGGAAGAAATTTGTGTAAAATTGATTTGAGGTAGAAAACTTCCTGCGGCGCCATCGATGACCCTTATTTCAGTTTCGAAAAAGTAATCTTCTCCAAAATTTCGCATCCAGGCCGTATAGGCTTTTAAACGATACACGCCGGCCTTTCCAAAGAGGGGAAGTGCGAAATCGCCCTTTCCTCTGCCGTTTTCGATTTTGACAATTCGTTGTTCTAATAACAAGCCCTCCCCATCAAATAAATCTACATAAAGTGTTTTGCTCAACGGGGAAAGGAATTGAGAACTTCCTGCTACTAGGTAGGCACTGAACCAAAGATCCTCTCCTAAGGTATAGGTATGTTTATCCAAATGTAAATGCACTTTTTCAGGAGGGCTTTCTTTTTGGTAAGTGTCAAAGAAAGTCTGAATTTTTGTAGCTAAATCTTGAGCAAATAGGTTTTGTTGGACAAAGAGGAAAACCAAAAAGATGGTGAAAAACTTCCGGATATACATGAATAATTGTTGGTTTAGTTTTTAATTTTCGTAAATAAACTAATTTAATTTATTTTAAAAACTAAAAATATCTTAATTTTTGCTTAACTCTGCTACTTCGTTTTTGTTGGCAAGTTGTCCGCAAGCAGCATCGATATCCTGCCCCCTTGATTTTCTTACCTTTGCGACAATTCCCTGTTGTTCCAAAATTCGAACGTATAGGTCCACAGCTTCCTGTTTTGCCTGACGAAATTCTCCCTCATCGATTGGATTGTATTGTATGATATTGACTTTGGAGGGAATGATTTTACAGAATTTGGATAAGGCCTTGGCATGGCGCTCATCATCATTGATCCCTTCCCAAATCACATATTCATAGGTGACTTTTCGTTTGGTTTTTTGATACCAATATTTCAATGCCTCAGCTAATTCCTCCAAGGGACTGGAATCATTAATGGGCATA
>JABXHZ010000114.1 GCA_013373335.1 Cyclobacteriaceae bacterium
CTGGCGCAGGGGTCCCACCTCTTCCCATCCCGAACAGAGAAGTTAAGCCCTGCAGCGCCGATGGTACTGGGGTTACACCCGGGAGAGTAGGTCGCCGCCTCATTCATTCAAAGCCCCTTACTTAAGGGGCTTTTTTCGTTTTGAAAACTTTTCGGATTTCAGCTTTTCAAAAAATAGGTTTCAAGAAGGATTACTTTAAGCTTACAAGCGTCACTCCTGCTCCGCCCCTATCTGCGTGTTCGTCTTGGATTTTTTGAATGTTTTGCATTGTTCGTAATAAATTACGGGTGATGTCTCGAAGAATACCATCTCCTTTACCATGAACTATCCTTAATTCTTTGACCCCAAGCATGTAAGCTTCATCAATAAAGTTCTGTATTAAAGGAAGAACTTCTTCTCCTCTTTTTCCTCTTAGATCTAAATTAGGTGAGAAATCCATTATCTTTTGATGGGTTTGGTATGCCGCTGAACTTTTGGAATGTGTTTTTTTTCGGGCCTCTGATCTAGAAACTTTTTCTAATCGAGATATCTTCACCATGGATTTAAGATCGCCAATTGAAATTTCTACTTCTTTGTTTTTGAGGCTTAGAACTTCAGCAATAGCACCATTGTCCTTTACGCGTACCCAATCCCCAACTTTGATTTCGCCTCCTATTGTTTTGTATTGTGGTTCTAACTCAAGTTTTTCAGGTTTTACTTCCTGTTTAAATTGTTCTAAGACTTTTCTGGCCTCTTTGGTTTTTTCTTTATTTGCCTTTTCTTCTTTTATGATACGAATCGTCTTTTCAATTTTTTTATTGGTTTCATCTAAAAGTCTTTTGGCTTCGACCTTTGCATCTTGAATAACTCTCTTTTTAGCCTGTTCCAGAGTTTCTTTCAGTTGATTGTATTCCTGCAATCTAGTTTTAAGTAAATGCTCCTTTTCCTTTACTTCTTTGACTAATTGATTATACTGATTCTTCTCATTCTCTAATTGAGTAAGCAGTCGATCATAACGGACTCTTTCATCTCCAATTTGGGATTTGGCGTAGTTTAAAATCTCTTTTCGAATCCCGATTTTTGAGGCAATTTCTAAAGCAAAGGAAGATCCCGGTTTTCCAATTTGAAGTTGATATAAAGGGGCAAGGTGGTCTACATCATACCGCATGGCTCCATTTACCAAGCCAGGATTCTTGTCTGCAGTTTGTTTGAGGTTACCATAGTGAGTTGTAATCACTCCAAAAACTCCTTTTCTATTCAACTCCAATAAAACAGCTTCTGCGATTGCACCCCCAAATTGAGGTTCTGTTCCAGTCCCGAATTCGTCGATAAATATGATCGTTTTTTTGTCTGCAAAATCGGTAAAATATCGCATGCTCATGAGGTGGGAACTATAAGTGGAAAGATCATTTTCCAAATTCTGTTCATCCCCGATGTCTATGAAAAAGTTTTTAAATAAAGAGCATTTTGAATCGGGGTGTACTGGAATCAATAAGCCGCATTGCAGCATGTATTGAAGCAGAGCAACAGTCTTAAGTGTCACTGATTTACCCCCTGCATTGGGCCCGGAAATAACCAATAACCGTTCGTTTTTGGTCAATTGGATATCTAAAGGAACGATTTTTCTATCCTGTGCTTTTAGAGCCAATTCTAAAAGAGGATGTCTGGCTTTCGTCCAGGCAATCTGCTGTTCCTTAAATAGTTGTGGTTTATTGCTGTCAGTCTTTATGGCAAATTTTGCTTTTGCTCGAATAAAATCAATCAAGCCCAAAAAGCTAGTTGCTTTTCGTAATGCCGGGATACTGGGGCGAACCTGGTTAGTCAATTCTGTCAAAATCCGGATAATTTCCCTCCGCTCCATATATTCAAGGTCCCGGATTTCATTATTGATATCCAAGGCCTCTTCAGGTTCCATGAATACAGTTTGTCCTGTAGCGGATTCATCATGGATAAAGCCCCGTATTTTTCGTTTATTTTCAGCTGCAACTGGGATTACCATTCTTCCAGATCGGATTGTAATCCCCGCATCTTCAACTGTTAATCCTTTTGCCCTTGCTTCCTTAAAAATGCGCTCCATGACTTTACGAAGTCGTGATTCCTCATAGATTATTTGCCCCCGAATTAGTTGGAGTTCTTTGCTAGCATTGCTTTTTATTTTTCCTTTTTCATCTATGATGCGATTGATTTCCTTCAGTAAAGAAAGGTCTACTTCCATGACCATCCCTAGAAGTTGGGATAGAGCAGGATATTCTTCTCCGTTTTTAGCGAAAAAATTCAAACAACCTTGAAGTGTTTGTAAGGCTAATTTTATCTCGTGAAATTCTTCTTCATCCAAAAACGTACCTTCTAGCTTGGCCTTTTCCAAATAAAGGTTTAAATCCGTGAAATTGGAGCTTGGAAAGCTTTCTCCAGAGATAAGGATTTCTTTGAACTCAGAAGTTTGATCAAGAAGCTTTTGGACAAGTTTAATGTCTGCAGAGAAGGAAACTTTTTCAACAAATCCTTTTCCCAAAGAAGAAGTGCACTCTTCTTTGATCAGATCTTTAATTTTTTGAAAATTTATCTTTTGTTCAAGATTTTTTGGGTATAGCATTAGAATGTTTCTTGACTATCCGGGGCAGACTCTTTTACGACCAAAGAATCTATAACGCGAGCATATAGTTCATCCATTTGATCAGGAAATTGTAGGTAATACCGCATGCTTTCTTTAAAAATTGAATCACTCACCTGATGTTTGGCGAATACTTCCTGTTCCATCAAAGTATAAACAGTCTGGGAGGAATCATAGGAAATGGGCAGGGCACTGGCAATTCCCTCAGTGAGATGAATGTCAATAAGAACGCTGATCATCTTTTCTTTGGGAAGTACATAAGTGGGCTTTTTTTTTCTTTCACAGCTAAGTGTTAGAAAAAGTAGTAGAATGGCCCAAATAGGTGATTTCATGGCCTAAAATTAGCTTTTTTTAACTGAAAATCGCATGACCCTTCCTGTAAGCTTGATTTTATTATTGAGCAGGGAGGTTTATCTTAGGCCGTCAAATTAAGAAGAGATGAATCAGCAGCTTTTTAGCAAGCTTAGGAAATATGAAATCATGATCCGGAAGGTAGCCAACAATCACCTTCAGGGGGATTATCAGTCTCTTTTTAAAGGCTCTGGCCTTGAATTCGACGATTTGCGCCCTTATCAATACGGCGATGATGTCCGTACCATTGAATGGAAAGTTTCAGCGAAGGGGCATGGGACATTTGTGAAAACTTTTCGGGAAGACAAGGAGCAATCAGTGTACTTTCTTCTTGATATTTCTGGAAGTCAGGATATAGGTCAGGCTGGTCATAAAAAAATAGATCAAGGAAAAATAATCGCTGGAGTTTTGACTTTGGCAGCCATTTTTGAAGGTAGCCAGGTTGGTTTGATTAGCTTTTCGGATCAAAAAGAAAAAGTTGTTCTACCTGGAAAGGGCAGTAAACAAGCTGTAAAGGTAATTAGAGGGATTTTTGATCATCAGAATATCTCGTTAAAGACTGACTTAAATGAGATGTTTTCCTATGCTTTGAATCTGATCAAAAAGCGAAGTATTATCGTCGTTATTTCCGATTTCATTGATGAGGGTTACGAGCGATCTTTCCGTGCAATGGCAGAAAAACATGACTTGGTAGCAATTCAATTAACAGATCCAAGAGAATCAGCACTGCCTTCATTAGGGATTATTCCAGTTTTTGATAAAGAAAAAGGAAGGACTACTTGGGTGAATACTGCCTTTGGAGGGTTTTCCAAAAAAATATCAGAGACATTTACGACGGAGCGGGATCATCTTAAGTTGATTTGCAAAAAGAATCAAATCAATTACCTAGCGATTGATACGACTGAGGATATCGTCCTGCCATTGATGGAGTTGTTTAAGTACCGAAACAAATCAATGAAACGTGGCTAAAGTCAAAATACTTCTAGTTTTACTTTGGTTTCCTTTGTCTTTGATCGCTCAGGAGGTTCAGGTTGATGGGTATTTTTTGGCGGATTCTGCCAAATTGGGGGAACGTGTTGGCTACGTTTTGAAAGCCAGTTATCCCGCTCATAAACAATTAATTTTCCCCGATTCTACCTATGATTTTTCCCCTTTTGTTTTACTGGAAAAACAGACCTTTCTCAGCAGTACAAAGGACTCTGTAACTTCAGACAGTACGATATATTTCTTGTCCAATTTTGAATTGGATTCGGTGGCGTATTTGACTTTGCCTGTTTTTGAGCTTTCCAGGTATGATAGCATCACACATTTTCCCCTTGAGGCAAGTATTGCCGTCAAGTGGACATTGGATTCTATTCCTGAGGAATTAATGTTTCAGGAAAATAATGTTTATCAACCCATTCCGAAAAAATGGGATTGGGTCCTAATTGGGCTAATATCTCTTGCATTTCTTATTCTAATCGGAGGAGGCTATTGGTTGTTTGGTGACAGAATTCGAAGGTTCTTATTTGAGCGGAATGAAAAAAGGCGTTGGAAGAATTTTGAAAAACGCTGGAAGGAGGCAATTTCAGGTCTTGAAGCAAATCCAAGTATGGAAGCTGCTGATGAGCTTTTGGGGATCTGGAAAGGGTATATGGAATCAATCACAGGGCTTCCGATTCGGGAGTGGACTTCCAGTGAGTTAGGTGAAAAATTAGAGGATATTAAAATCTTTAGTTCCCTAAGAACTATTGAAGTCATTATCTATGCCGGTGCCGAATCCGAGATAAAAGAATCTTCGGAGTATCTACTCCAAATTGCGAAGGAAAAATATGAGCAAAAACTAAAAAACATCAAACATGATCGAGCAACTGTCTGATTTTTTTAGGCTTTCATGGTTTTCCCTAGAGACATTTAGAAGCTTTGAGTGGGAAAACCCCATTATTCTCCATCTTATTTGGGTGATTTTACTTTTGATGCTTCTGAGGAAGGCTATTAAGTTTTTGAAAAATCCAGTTTTGGAGCTTTCTCTTCCAAAAAAAGTTGCTCAAAACAACCCTTGGACCTATCTGCGATTAATCCCTTCGCTTCTTTTCTTTCTTAGTCTTGTTTTAATCATTATCGCACTGGCTAGACCGCAGCGGACCAATGAGCGAGTAGAGCAGTATACAGAGGGTATTGATATAATGCTGGTTATGGATATTTCTGAATCCATGGATTTGCAGGATTTTTCTCCCAACAGATTGGAAGCGGCTAAGCAGACAGCTATTGACTTTATTCAAGGGCGACTGGGTGATCGAATTGGAATTGTGGTGTTTGCTGGAGAAGCTTTCTCACTTGCACCTTTGACCAATGACTATAAGCTGTTGACTGAACTGATTTCGGAAATTTCCTTCAATATTATGGAGGCAAAAGGAACCGCTATTGGTTCTGCTATTGCGGCCGGAACCAATCGTTTGAAAGATGCTGAATCGGTCTCAAAGGTGATGATTCTTTTGAGTGATGGAGAAAGCAATGCGGGAAATGTGGATCCACTTTTTGCAGCTCAATTAGCTTCTGCATTAGGAATAAAAATTTATACCATTGCTGTCGGAAAGGATGGCATGGTGCCTTATGGAACTGATTTTTTTGGAAGACCGCAGATGGTTGAAAGTTATTTGGATGAAACCAACCTTCGGGAAATCGCAAAACTGACTCAAGCGGAGTTTTTTCGAGCGTCTGATGGGAACGCCCTTCAAGCCATTTTCAACCGGATTGATCAGCTTGAAAAAAGTGAAATCATGGAAAACAGATATCGGGAAACTACCGATTACTATCGGGTGTATTTATTTTGGGGAATGGTATTTTTCTTGCTCTGGTTAGTGCTAAAGAGTAGTTTTCTCAATAATTTTTTATTGGATTGATCCCTGGAAAGTTTTCTCTTTCCATTGTTCTAATCTAGGGTTCATAATCGAAAACCATACTGGAGGAAAGAACGCTAAAATAATCATGGCCGAGTATCCAGCGGGTAGTTGCGGGCTTTCATCATAATGGTTCAGTACCTGATAAGGTTTGTGTGCAAAGGCATGATGGTCAGAGTGGCGTTGAAGTTGAAACAATAAAAAATTACTTACTCGGTGGCTGGCATTCCAAGAATGGATAGGAGTTACACGCTCATATCGGCCATTAGCTTGGAGTTTTCGCTCCATTCCATAATGTTCTATGTAATTGACTGCTTCCAACAGGCTAAATGCCAAGATGCTTTGGGCAAAAAAGAAAATTGGAACCTCCCAAACCCATCTATTTAAAGCCAATGAAAATCCAATAAATATGACTCCAATAAAGAAAATAGGAGCAAGAGTAAATTGGATCATTTCATTTTTAATGGAGAAGAATGGAATGGATTTTTTCTCTAGTCTTTCTTTTTCAAGTTTCAATGCACTTTTATATCCATCCTTGACTGATCGAAACCAAAAGGAATAAAAATTCTCGCCAAAGCGACTCGTGGCAGGATCGTCCGGAGTAGCGACTTTCACATGATGACCTCGATTATGCTCAATGATAAAATGCATGTAGCATACTGTCATCAAAAGAATCTTCGAATAAAATTGTTCTAATTTCCCTTTTTTGTGCCCTAACTCATGAGCTACTGTAATGCCGATTCCGCCTGTGATTAAAGCCATTCCAGTAGTAAGGGATACCCAATCCCAGCCCGATAAATTATCCGTTGCTACTACATAAAATCCCCAAAAGAGTACAATCAGTTGGATATAGACCCAAACGAACGTGACTAATTTGTAAAATCGTTCTTTAGCAACTTGGGATACCGCTTCTTTTGGGATGTTGGAAGTGTCCGTGCTTATTAAATAATCCATGAGGGGTACAGCGATAAAAACAAAAATATGGACTAGCCATCGATTAGGGCCACCCAAATAATATCCCGCTACCAATAAAAAAGGCAGTATCAAGGCGCTGAAGAATCCTATTTTTTTTATGAAATGCATGGTGTCAATCTGAATTTCCTAATCTACTTCAATCACCGAAAAAAATCAATCTGAGTTTAGCTTTAAACAGGGATAGATTGATTCCTGATTTTTGTCAGTCTCCGAACTAGTTACTGTCAGATCTTGATAGGTATGTCCTGTTCATTTTTGTAAAAAAAAACAGTTTATGATTTTTACTCGCCTTATTCAAAAATACAACACTCCAGCTCCTCGATATACTAGCTATCCAACTGTACCACTTTGGGAGAATAATGTCAATTCAACAGCTTGGGATGATTTGGTTTCGAAGGCATTTTCATTGTATGGAAAGGAGGAAGGAATTACGCTTTACATCCACCTTCCTTTCTGCGAAAGCTTATGCACTTATTGTGGATGTAATAAACGAATCACAAAAAATCATGGAGTTGAGGAACCCTACATTGATTCTTTGCTACAAGAGTGGAAAAAATATCTTAAACTATTTCAAGAAAAACCGAGACTTGCTGGGATCCATCTAGGAGGAGGGACGCCTACTTTTTTTGCTCCGGAATCCTTACAACTATTGCTATTGACAATAATGGAATCCTCCATCGTTTTAGAGAATGCTGAATTTAGCTTTGAAGGTCATCCGAACAATACGACGAAAGGTCACCTTCGAGTCTTGTTTGAATTGGGTTTTGATAGGGTTAGTTATGGGATTCAAGATTTTGATGAAAGTGTTCAGAAAGCAATCCATCGAATCCAGCCTTTTGAAAATGTGAAGCTGGCAACCGAACAGGCTAGAGAGCTTGGGTATACTTCTGTCAACTTTGATTTGATTTATGGATTGCCTTATCAGACTAAAGAGACTTTGGCTGATACCTTTGAGAAGGTGGTTATGCTTTCTCCGGATCGAATTGCATTTTATAGTTACGCTCATATTCCAAGTTCTTTTCCAGCACAAAAAAGTTATGAGCACCATTTGCCCAGCGAATTTCAAAAACGCGAGCTTTACGAATTTGGGAAGCAAAAGCTGAAGGAAGCAGGGTACGTTGAAATTGGGATGGATCATTTTTCAAAAAAAGAGGATCCCCTTTTTTTAGCTCTCCAAAACAGGAAACTGCATCGAAACTTCATGGGTTTTACAACTTCTCCTTCCAAAATTCTACTTGGACTTGGGGCAAGCAGTATTAGCGATATTTATTTGGCCTATGCTCAAAATGAAAAAGGCATTGATTCTTACCAATCTGCCATTGCAAAAGGAGATTGGGCATTGACAAAAGGCCATCGGATGACCGAAGATGATTTACTGATCAGGGATTTTATTTTGGAATTGATTTGTAATCACCAAGCGGAAGTTTCACAAGAGATTTGGGGTACCTTAGGAGAAAAGCAGGTGGAGCAATTAGCTCAAATGCAAGAGGAGGATCTATTGGATTTGGATGGAAATCAACTCCGGGTAACAAAGGATGGAGTATTATTTATTCGTCAAATCTGTAAAATCTTCGATGCAAGACTTCAAAGTCAAACGAAAGAACTCATCTTTAGCAAAGCTATTTGATTTTAGCGGCAGAGAGTAATCCCAACTTGTTCGGCTCCATAGTTGAAGACTTGAATATCAGGGCTTAGCCCGTGGATACCTAAGCCTAATCCACGGAAGATAAAGAGCAGTCCTAAAACTACACCTAGGTAGGGGATAGCTTTTTGGAAATTAAGCCTAGTTTTTATGCTGATCAGTTTTCCGGAATACATCAAAAAGAGTAAAAGAGGTATGGTGCCTATTCCAAAGAAGAACATATAAGCAGCACCTAAGTATGGGTTTTGGAAGCCTAGAGCAGCGATGAGAGCCATGTAAACCATCCCACAAGGGAGTAAGCCATTTGCCAATCCTGTTGCGAAAAAAGCTGGCTTACCACCTTTTTTTAAGAAATAGGAAAGTTTGCTTTTTACCCAATGGACTACTCCTGAAAGCCATGGAATGGTCAAAATCTGTTCGGATCGCTTGTAATTCAAAGAAAGGAGAACCAGCAAAACACCCATTCCAATTGAAAAGCCCTGTTGTATTCCTGCTAAGGAAAGCGAAAACCCTAGAAATCCTATAACTAAACCCAGCCCAGCATAGGTAACGCTCCGTCCAAGATTATAAAGTATCTTATTCCATAAAAATCCAGAATTTCCTGCATTTCCAACTGCCAAAGCAATAGGGCCGCACATTCCCACGCAGTGGAATGAACCTAAAAAACCCAAAAGAAAGGCAGTCCAAAGCATTTACAAAGTGATTTTCTTTTCCTGGTAATATTCCACACCATTTTCTATCCAATTCAATTGGACTCTCCAATAACCTGGCTTAAGATCAGCTATTGAGACTTGTTTTTTGCCTTCCTCATTGATTTCTATGGAAAGAGATTTATCCAAACTTGCATCGGAAGGTCTAAAAAGCTGAAGATTTCCTTTCGCCCCAACAGGCAAATCCAAAATCATAGATTTTGATTGGGTATCGTATCGCAATACTTCACGGTCTAAAGCGAGTGTAGAGGCCTCTTTATCAATTTGCTCTTGATATTTGATTTCGGCTTCATAATAATTGTCTCTGACCAGTTCAATTCCTTCCATTCTGACGGAGATCACGACCATAGTCATGATGATGCCGATGAATGCAATGATAGATAGTAATATTCCTTTTCCCCAATTCATATTTTAATCTTTTGATACAGGAGCCATAAAGCTTGTTTCGATTTTATCGATCTCTTTTTGCTTATGGATAAGTGATAATTCTACGTCTTGTTGAGGAGTATGAACCATATTTTGGTCAGTTACTAAGAAAAACCGCCCTTCTACCTTTGATTGCGGCTCGAGTATCCATTCTTTTCCCCCCACGACTTCTACATCAATTCCATCAACTAGGGAAGATAGGTTTACAGTCTGTGGCTCGAAAGTTTTGTTGATCAAGGTGATTTGGTATAAATTTGAAACAGTACCATTATCACGTAGCTGATAAGTCATTCCTGGGAATCTTGTGATGGTGGCCTGAAGTTCTTCCCTAGTTGCTATCAAAGTGATAAATGCAGCCAACAACAATACTAAGACTACGGAATAGGCTTTTACACGACCCGTGATTAATTTTTGGAAGCCCTGTTGAATGCTGTTTTCAGAAGCATATCGGATTAATCCTTTTGGCCGGTCTACTTTGACCATGACCTCGTCGCAAGCATCTATACAAGCTGTGCAGTTTACGCATTCCATTTGGACCCCATTTCGGATATCGATTCCAGTAGGGCAGACCTGTACACAAATTCCACAGTCAATACAATCTCCTTTTGGAGATTCTTCTGCTTTATTTTTTCTGATTGGGGCCCGAGGTTCTCCACGGACATAATCATACATTACATTGATGGAATTGTTGTCCAAAAGTACTCCTTGTAGTCTACCATAGGGGCATACTACTGTACATGCCTGTTCCCTAAACCAGGTGAACACAAACATGAAAATTCCAGAGAAAGCTACCAAGCCGATGAATCCTGCTAGATTTTCAGTAGGTGGTTTTGTAATGATTTCTTTTACTTGGTCAATACCAATCAAATAGGCCATCACCAAATGTCCTATTAGGAGTGAAATGGCTGCAAATACGAGTAGCTTAGAACCTTTTTTTATTATTTTTTGCCCATTCCAAGGGCTTTCATCTAAAGCTCGCTGTTGGTTTGCATCGCCTTCAATCAGGTATTCGATTTTTCGAAATACCATTTCCATGAATAGCGTTTGGGGACAAGCCCATCCACACCAAATCCGTCCGAAAACGGCAGTAAACAGAATAACAAAGACAAAGAAGATTAAAAGGAGAAAAATCAGTAAATGCGTGTCTTGGGGCCAAAAAACAGCTCCAAAGATGATGAATTTCCGCTCAAAAATATTGAAGAGTAACCAAGGTCTTCCATCTACTTGGATAAAAGGACCCACAAATAATATGGTTAATAAAATCCAAGAGAGGTAGGTTCTATACCGGTAAAAAAAACCTCTAACTTTTTTGGGATATACCCAATATCGTTTTCCGTCATCCTTTACCGTTGAAAGTGAATCACGGAAGGTTTCCGGATTGAGGTGTGGGTTCTTCTGTGCCATTGAAATTTAAATTAAGGTCTACCGGAATTTCCGGTAGACCAAATGTATCAAAGGGTTGCGATTTCCGATGTGCTTTCGGTCACGGTTTCCTCCTCAGGTTCAGGAGAAAAGAGTTCCCCTTGAGGTTCTTTCGGATTAGCTGGCGTAGTTCCAACAAGCGTAAGGATATAGCTAGATACTTGTTGGATTTCTTGAGGAGAAAGTTGATCCTCCCAAGGCACCATTCCTTTGCTTACCACTCCATACTTCACTACTGAGAAAACATCTTGGATGGATCCTCCATGAAGCCAATATTGGTCGGTCAGGTTTGGTCCGACACCCCCACCACCATCTGCTGCATGACAGGCCGCGCAGTTTGCTTCAAAGATAGACTTACCTGAAGTCAAGCTTGCTTGCGAATCATCGAAGGTTACATTGGTCTCATCAATAGAGGCTGCCATTGTTGCCATTCTAGTTTCAGCAGCAATGGCTTCTACTCGAAGCTCTTCCTGATACTCTTCCACACCCGTGAGTCCTAACCCTAGGATGGAGTAGTAGGTGAAATAGCCAACTCCAAAAATGATGGTCAAAATAAAAACCCATTGTAGCCAAGGAGGCATGAAATTGTCTAATTCGGTAATTCCATCGTA